>JANYIP010000357.1 GCA_025361995.1 Streptomycetales bacterium
TGTTCGAGCCGGAGCTGGTGATCCGCGAGTCGAGCTCGGTACGCCGCCGGACGTCCAAGAAGTCGGTGCAGTGAGCCCATGAAGATCGCCCTGTTCATCACCTGCCTCGCAGACACCGTCTACCCCTCGGTCGGCCGGGCCACCGTGGCTGTGCTGGAGCGACTTGGCCACGAGGTCGTCTTCCCCGCCGGGCAGACCTGTTGCGGCCAGATGCACGTGAACACCGGCTATCAGCGCCAAGCCGTTCCCCTCATCCGCCAGCACGTCGAGGTGTTCGAGCCGTACGACCTGATCGTGGCGCCATCGGGGTCCTGCGTCGGATCGGTGCGGCACCAGCACGGCCAGGTGGCCCGCCGAGCCGGTGACGAAGGGCTTGCCACCGCCGCAGAGACGGTGGCAGCACGCACGTATGAGCTGTCGGAGCTGCTCGTCGACGTGCTGGGCGTCGACGACGTCGGCGCGGTGTTCCCGCACCGGGTGACATACCACCCCACCTGCCACTCGTTGCGGCTGCTGCGGGTCGGCGACAAGCCGTTGCGCCTGCTGCGGAACGTGGCAGGCATCGACCTCGTGGAGCTGCCTGAGGCCGACCAGTGCTGCGGGTTCGGCGGCACCTTCGCGCTGAAGAACGCGGAGACCTCGGCTGCGATGCTCGCCGACAAGATGTCGAACGTGCTCGCGACCGGGGCGAGCGTGTGCACCGCCGGCGACGCGTCCTGCCTGATGCACATCGGCGGCGGGCTTTCGCGGCTGGCAACGTCGACGCGGGCTGTGCATCTCGCGGAGATCTTGGCGTCGACCGACGGCACGGTGGAGGTGCGCTCGTGACGACCTTCCTCGGGCTACCCGGGGGCCTGCCCCATGCCGACCGCCACACCGGTCAGGTCGAAGGGAGCCTGCGTTTTCCGGACGCGGCCCGCACCGCGCTGGCCGACGGTCAGCTCCGGACCAACATCGGTGCCGCCACCCGCACGATCAGAACCAAGCGCGCCGCGGTGGTCGCCGAGGTCCCTGACTGGGAAGAGCTGCGCGAAGCGGGCCGGGCGATCAAGACGGACACCATGGCGCGGCTGCCCGAGCTGCTGCTGCAGCTCGAGGAGAACGTGACCGCCCGCGGCGGCGTCGTCCACTGGGCTCGCGACGCGACGCAGGCGAACGCCATCGTGGCGGGCCTGGTGAGGGCGGTCGGGGCGACCGAGGTCGTCAAGGTGAAGTCCATGGTCACCCAGGAGATCGGGCTGAACGAGGCCCTCGCCGAACGGGGCATCACGGCCTGGGAGACGGACCTCGCCGAGCTGATCGTGCAGCTCGGACACGACAAGCCTTCGCACATCCTGGTGCCGGCGATCCACCGCAACCGGGCGCAGATCCGCGAGATCTTCCTGCGCGAGATGCCCGGCGTGGACTCGGGTCTCACCGATGAGCCCCGCGACCTCGCGATGGCCGCGCGGCGCTACCTGCGCGCCAAGTTCCTCACCGCACAGGTGGCGGTCTCCGGCGCCAACTTCGCGGTCGCGGACACCGGCACCTTGACGGTCGTCGAGTCGGAGGGGAACGGGCGGATGTGCCTGACCCTGCCGCAGACGCTGATCACGGTGATGGGCATCGAGAAGGTGGTGCCGACGTTCAGCGACCTCGAAGTCTTCCTGCAGCTCCTGCCCCGCTCCTCGACGGGCGAGCGGATGAACCCGTACACGTCGATGTGGACAGGGGTGACGCCGGGCGACGGGCCGCAAGACGTCCACCTGGTCCTGCTGGACAACGGGCGTACCGCCACTCTTGCCGACCAGGTCGGGAGGGCAGCACTGCACTGCATCCGGTGCTCGGCCTGCCTCAACGTCTGCCCGGTGTACGAGCGGACCGGCGGCCATGCGTACGGCTCGGTGTACCCGGGGCCGATCGGAGCGGTGCTGTCTCCGCAGCTCACCGGAATCACCGGTGGCGACGACCCGAACGACTCGCTGCCGTACGCATCGTCGCTGTGCGGCGCGTGCTTCGACGCCTGCCCGGTGAAGATCGACATCCCGAACCTGCTGGTGAACCTGCGCGCCCAGCACACCGAGGCCCATGCAGACACCCACCGGATCCCCTCGGCCGAGCAGATCGCGATGGCGGCGACAGCGTGGGCGATGTCCTCCCCCTCGCGCTGGGCACGGGCCCAGGCGACCACCCGGGCCGGCCGGCTGCTAGGCCGTCGGAGGCAAGTGATCAGGGCGCTGCCTGCGCCGTTGTCGGCCTGGACCGCAGCTCGCGACCTGCCCCGGCCACCGACCGAGACGTTCCGGCAGTGGTGGGCTGCCCGCGACGCAGGGGAGCACCGGTGAGCGGCCTGACCAGCATGACCGGTGCCGCCCGTGCGGAGATCCTGGCCCGTACCCGGGCAGCCCTGACTCGTGCGCAGCCGCCTGGGCCGGTGGTCCGTGACTACCGGACCACCGGCGACTTGCAGCTGGGGTCGCCAGAGCTCGTCGCGCTGCTGACCGACCGGCTCGTCGACTACCGGGCGCACGTCCACCCCGTGGGTACGGAGCAGATCTCCGCGGCGATCGCGGGGATTGCCGCAGCGCACGCTGGTGGCGCGGCCCGGTTCGTCGTGGCCAGCGACTTCGCCACAGCGTGGCGACAAGGCTGGGGGGCGGTCGAGGACCACGGGCTCAGCCCGCGCGAGCTCGACGAGACTGACGGCGCGGTGACGACCTGCAGGGTCGCGATCGCCGATACCGGGACCCTGGTCCTGGATGCCGGCCCCGGGCAGGGAAGGCGGGCGATCACCCTGGTTCCCGACCTCCACATCTGCCTGGTGCGCCACGACCAGATCGTGCAGACCGTGCCCGAGGCCCTGCGCCGGCTCGACGCGGGACGGCCCATCACCTTCATCAGCGGACCGTCGGCCACCAGCGACATCGAGCTGGCGCGGGTCGAGGGAGTGCACGGCCCGCGCATCCTGCACGTCCTGCTCATCAGTCCGCCCTGATGCCGGTCCCCCTCGCGGTGAGAAAGCACGTACCGCGGCCGGCCACCGCAACGTTCCTGCTAGCGCCGGGGAGGTAGGCCGCGGATCCCGGCGCCAACGTCACGCCGCCGACCTCGACCTCGCCCTCGACGCAGACGACGATGCACGGACCCGCGGCTCGTACCGTGATCGGCCGCCCCAGCGGGCGTACCCTCCAGAGCGCGAAATCGTCGACCGGCACGTCGTAGGCGTCGATGCCCGCAGCGATGGCCCGCGGGGAGACCACCGGGGCGGGGCCCGCGTCGCAGACGATCAGGCGCAGCAGCTCGGGAATATCGATCTTCTTGGAGGTGAACCCTGCGCGCAGCACGTTGTCGCTGGAAGCCTGGACCTCGACCCCTGCGCCGTGGAGGTAAGAGTGCAGAACCCCGGCGCCGACGAAGATGCCTTCGCCCGGCTCGAGCACGACGAGCCGGAGCAGCAGCGGTGCCACGACACCCGGGTCGCCGGGGTAGAGCTCGGTCAGCCGGAGCACCCAGGCGGCAGTGAGCTGGTCCGGCGAGCGGTGGTCGGCGGCCACCTCGCTCGCCACCGTGACGACGTCCTCGATCAGCGCCATCCGGTCGACGGAGTCGACGGTGACCAGCGAGGCGAACGTCGACCGCAAGGCTTCGGCCTGGCCCGACGCCAGAGCGGTGACCAGCGCCGAGAACCGGGCCGAACCCCAGCGCCCAGCCAGGGCGAGGATCTCGTCAGGGCTCCGGAAGCCGCACAGTGCTTCAGCCCGGGTCAGCGCCACCAGGAGCTCGGGCTTGTGGTTGGTGTCCTTGTAGGAGCGCTCGACAGCGTCCCGGGGGATCCTGCGGGCGTCCTCGGCTGCGTACCCCGCCAGGGCCTGGGCCCGGTCGGGGTGGACCTGGATCGACAGCGGCACGTCGGCGGCCAAGAGCTTGACCAGGTACGGCAGGTCGGGCTCGACATCAGCGAGGCTGCGGCCGTCCGGGAGCTGCGAGGAGTCGAACGGGTGAGCGCCGATCCAGATCTCCGCCCAAGGCTCCGCCGAGGGTACAGTCGCGCCGAGCAGCCGGGGCAGGACGGTGTGCGATCCCCAGGCGTACGTCCGCACCGGGTTGGTGAGGAGCTGGGCGTCGGCCATGTGCGGGGACCCTACACAGCAGCGCGGTCGACTCAGTCGGGACGGCTGGCCGGGACTATTCGGTACCGTCGCGCTGGGCGGGGATACCGGCGAGCAGAGCGCGCACCTCGGCCTCGCGGTAGCGGCGGTGGCCGCCCAGGGTACGGATCGAGGTCAGCTTGCCGGCCTTCGCCCAGCGGGTCACAGTCTTGGGGTCGACCCGGAACATGGCTGCGACCTCGGACGGCGTGAGCAAGGGCTCAGCGTCGGGCGTACGGGTGGTCACGAGTGAGCCGCCCCCTCCTTGCGGGACAGTCACTGTCGACAGTCCACCGGGCCACATCATCCCGCTTGTCCAGGTTGTCCGAAATGGCCCGATAGGGCCATGCAGGTGATGACACCGACTGACTAGGCGGAGACCCTCCGAATGGATCTTGTCGATTGACTACGCACAGTGACCAGCCCGAGGACCGGCGCGGCGACTGCTCAGGTGGCGTGCTCCAGCGCCTGGACGTCCCGCCAGCGATCCATGAGCTTGGCGTACGCCGCGGAGGCGCCGTCCGGGGATCCCGCAGCCAGCGCCGCGAGCCCGTCGGCGACGTCGGTGACCGAGGAGTCCGACTCCAGCGTCTCGTCGCTGACCAGCGTGGCGAGTCCGCCGTAGTCGAGCTCGACCTGGCTGTGCGGGTGGAACTCCTCGAGCCAGCGGGCCACCTCTTCGACCCCCTCGGTGACCACGCCCTCGCCCATCGAGTGCTGCAGCACGCTGAGCCCTCGAGCCATCCGCTGCCGGGCCCGACCCATCGAGGTCCGAAAGACCAGTCCGCGCTCAGGGTCGGCGCCGAGCCGCAGCTCCCGCTCGTCAGCAGTGAACGCGATGAACCACCAGAGCGGTACGTGCCAGGTCGCGGTGAGGATGCGCGGCTGGCGCAGCGCCGGGCTCGCGGCCCGCCAGGCGGCGAACTCCGAGAGAGCGGCCTCGCGCGCGGCCGGCGCGACAAAGGCGGAGAGCAGCGGCTCGGGCACGTCCTCACGCAGGGACTCCAGGGCCACCCACGAGCGGAGCCGCTCGTCCAGCGGACAGACGTACGGGCCAGCACCGGCCGAGCGCCCCACGTCCAGCACGAACGCTCCGCGCAGCTCCTCCTCGGGACCGACCCGGGTGGGGATCGCGACGGCCCGCCGCATCGCGGCTTCCTGCTCGGCAGCCAGCAGCGCGGACCTCGACGGGCGGGACGGATCGGCGGCGTAGCTGGTCCAGTAGGAGCGCTCCGGCTCAGCGAAGGCAGCCAGCGGCTCATAGACGCGCAGCCATGCCGCGTAGGGCAGGAGCGGCAAGCGGGCCATGGCCTGCATCCTGGCAGACCGCCCACCGACCCCGCGCCTACGCTTTGCGCTATGAGAACTGAGGTGGCCGACCAGACGCCGCACGAGCAGGTGGTTCGCTGTCACGACGCCACCACCGGCCTCGTCGGGTTCATCGCCGTCCACAGCACGGCACTGGGTCCGGCGCTCGGCGGCACCCGCTTCTACCCGTACGCATCCGAGGCGGACGCCCTTGGCGACGCACTGCGGCTCTCGCGAGCGATGTCGTACAAGAACGCCCTGGCCGGACTCGACCACGGCGGCGGCAAGGCAGTGATCATCGGCGACCCGTCCTTGGACAAGACAGAAGACCTGCTTCGCGCTTACGGCCGCCACGTCGAGGCGCTCGGGGGGCGGTACGTGACTGCTGCCGATGCCGGCACCAGCGTCGCCGACATGGACCTGGTCGCCGGGACCAGCCGCTGGGTGACCGGCCGCTCGCCGGAGTACGGCGGGTGCGGCGACTCGAGCCTGCTGACCGCGTACGGTCTTTTCCAGGGCATGCGTGCCGCCGCGGAGGTCCGGTGGGGCGAGCCCACGCTGGCCGGTCGCACCGTCGGCGTCTGCGGGGTAGGCAAGGTGGGTACTCACCTCGTCGGCCACCTCATCGGCGACGGGGCCACCGTGGTGGTCACCGACATCGACGCCGGTGCGGTCGCCCGGGTGCTGACCGCCCACCCCGGCGTCACCGCGGTCGCGGACGCGGCAGCGCTGGTCCGGGCCACGCTCGACGTGTACGCCCCGTGCGCCCTGGGCGGCGCGCTGGACGACGACACGGCAGCCGCTCTCACGGCGGCCGTGGTGTGCGGGGCCGCGAACAACCAGCTGGCCCACCCGGCCGTCGCCCGCGCGCTGGCAGCCCGCGGGATCCTCTACGCCCCGGACTTCGTCGTGAACGCGGGTGGGGTGATCCAGGTCGCCGACGAGCTGACGGGCTTCTCGATGCGACGGGCCCGTGCGAAGGCCGCCCGCATCTTTGCCACCACGCGCGACGTCCTGCTCACCGCGGCGCGGACCGGCGTCCTGCCGGTGACGGCGGCCGAGGCGCTGGCGGAGTCCCGGATGGCGGCGGGCCCCTGGGCAACGACCCTCTTCCCCGGACTGGCGGCAGGTCCACGTGTGTCCGCGCAACCCCAAGTACCGTTACCCTAGGAGCATGTCGACCGGCGGCTTCTGCCGGTCGATCGATCGTGACGCCGACCGGGGCGAGTAGCCCCGTCAGAGGGGGTCAAGCCATGGGGCGCGGCCGGGCCAAGGCCAAGCAGACCAAGGTCGCCCGTGACCTGAAGTACAGCAGTCACGGGATCGACATCGGTGCTCTGCAGGCAGAGTTCACAGGTGTACGTCCGAACGCACCGTCGGCGGCTCCGAGCCCCGCGGCTGACGACGAGCCTGAGCTGGACGACCCGTACGCCAAGTACGTCGACCCCGAGGACGACGACTCCGAGGCCGACTCCGAGGGCTAAGTTCCGAGATCGAGCGGGATCAGCTCGCGTACCGGCCGCAGAGCGTGACCCCAGAGTCTGCGACGCTGACCTCGCCGCACGGCCAGGCGGTCAGTCCACGTCCGGCCAGCAGGCGCAGTGCGTCGTCTACGCCGTCGGGAGCCACGATGGCCGCCATCCCAACGCCCATGTTCAATGTACGTTCGAGCTCGGGCTGCTCCACGCCGCCGAGCTCGCCCACCAGGCCGAAGACCGGCGCCGGGGCCCAGGACCCTCGGTCAACGGTGACCGCGAGTCCGGCCGGGACGACCCGCGCGAGGTTGGCGGCGAAGCCACCTCCGGTGATGTGAGCCATCGCGTGGACCTGCGCGGCCGGGTCACGCGCCAGGACGAGGCAGTCCAGCGCGTAGATCCGGGTCGGCTCCAGGAGCTCATCACCGAGAGTCCGGCCGAGCTCGGGGACCTCGCGGTCGACGTCCCAGCCGGCGACGTCGAAGCACACGTGCCGAACCAGCGAGTAGCCGTTCGAGTGCAGCCCCGAGGAGGCCATCGCCAGGACGACGTCACCTGCCCGGACCCGCTCCGGCCCGAGCAGCTCGCCGGCCTCGACCACGCCGGTGCCGGCGCCGGCGACGTCGTACTCGTCCGGCCCGAGCAGGCCAGGGTGCTCGGCGGTCTCGCCACCGACCAGCGCAGCCCCGGCGATCCGGCACCCCTCGGCCACGCCGCTCACGATCGCGGCGATCCGCTCGGGGACGACCTTGCCGCAGGCGATGTAGTCGGTCATGAAGAGCGGCTCGGCGCCACAGACGACGAGGTCGTCGAGCACCATCGCCACCAGGTCGATGCCGATGGTGTCGTGCTTGCCCATCCGCTGCGCGACCGCGACCTTCGTGCCCACCCCGTCGGTGGACGTCGCCAGCAACGGCCGCCTGAAGTGGATCAGTGCGCTGGCGTCGAAGAGGCCGGCGAAGCCGCCGAGGCCGCCCACGACCTCGGGGCGGGTCGCGCGGGCCACCGACGACTTCATCAGCTCGACCGCGCGCTCACCCGCCTCGATGTCCACGCCGGCTGCGGCGTACGAGCTGGTCACGGGCGGGTCAGGGCATCGGCCGCGCCGGCTCCGCCGACGAGGGCTGCCAGCCCGCCGACGTCGGCCGAGATCGCGCGCTCCATCCCCTCGAGGACGTGCTTGCCGAGGAACTCCGGGTCGGGCAGCGCCACCGGGTACTGGCCAGTGAAGCAGGCCTTGCACAGCCGGTCCGAGGCCACGTTCGTAGCCTCCACGAGCTCCTCGAGCGAGATGTACGCGAGGGAGTCGGCGCCGATGGACAGCCGGATCTC
>JANYIP010000373.1 GCA_025361995.1 Streptomycetales bacterium
CCCGTGCCCCCCGTGCCCCCGGTCCCCGCCCCGCTCTCGTTGATCATGGAGTTGTTGCCCCTCGCTCATGATCCACTTGGGCAACACGTCCATGATCAACGAGGGCGCGGGTGGCGCGCAGGGCCAGCCGCACGAGCTCACGTACGTCCGGGTGCGAGTCGAGTGCGGGCCAGGCAAGCAGCAGCGGGATCGGGGGCGCACCGGTCAGCGGGACGAAGCGGACCCCCGGGTGCGGGTGCAGCGACGGCGTCGACCCTGCGGTGACGCCGACACCGCTGCCTGCGGCGATCTTGACGAGCCAGTCGTCGATGGTCTCGCTGTCACCGCCGACGACCGGCCGGGACGCGGCCGGCCACAGCTCCGGCGTCGTGGTGCCGGCCACGGAGTTCACGACGAGCACCTCCCCCGCGAGGTCCGCCAGGGTCAGCGTCGAAGCCCCAGCGAGCCGGTGGCCGGCCGGCAGCGCGGCGACGCGGTCCTCCTCGGCGAGCAGCGTGGTCCGCAGCGCTGCGTCGGTGACCGGCCCGTGCACCAGTGCGACGTCGACCGCGCCGTGCGCGAGGCCACCGGTCCGCTCGTCGCTGCGCCGGACGATCAGCGGCCGGTCCGGGTGGACCTCGTTCCAGACCCGCACGATGGCCGCGGTGTACGTCGCCGACGACCACGTCAGGCCGAGCCGCAGCCGCGGCGGGTCGGTGGCCACGGACCCCAGCGCCTGGTCGAAGGCGCGTACGGCAGCCGCAGCCGCGAGCCGGAAGCGCACACCGGCCGGGGTCAGCCGCAGGTGGTGGGTGGACCGGTCGACAAGCTGGGTACCGAGCTGCCGCTCGAGCTGGGCGAGGGTCCGGGACAGTGCGGGCTGGGTCAGGTGCAGTGCTGCCGCTGCCCGCGTGACGTTGCCCTCCTCGGCGATCGCGAGGAAGCAGCGCAGGTGACGGAGCTCAACGTTCATACGCGCGAAGCATAACCAGCGGCAGACGGCATTTCACCTGGTCGCCGCGGGCCGTCACGCTGGACCCATGACCTTTGGGACGGCAGTGCCGGCCGACGCCGCGCCCGTCGCACCGATCGATCCGGCCGCATCCCCAGGCCGCCCGGCGATGGGGCCCGGCGTGGCGATGGTCGTCATAGCCATGTGCTCGGTGCAGTCCGGCGCCGCGCTGGCGGTGCGGATGTTCGACCGGGTCGGGCCCTCGGGCATGGTCTTCCTCCGGCTGGCTATCGCCGCCGCGGTCCTGCTCCCGCTGTCCCGGCCGAGCCTGCGCGGGCGCAGCCGCCGCGACTGGGCCGTCACGGGCGCCTTCGGCGTGGTCCTCGGGACGATGAACCTCTCCTTCTACGAAGCGATCAGCCGACTCCCGCTGGGCCTTGCCGTGACCATCGAGCTGCTCGGTCCGCTGGGCCTAGCGGTGGCACTGTCGCGCGGCGCGCGCCAGTTCGCCTGGGCCGCGCTGGCGATCGTGGGCATCGTCCTGCTCGGCGGTCGGGGTGGCCACCTGGACCCGGTCGGGGTGATGTTCGTACTGATCGCGGCCTCGTGCTGGGCTGCGTACATCCTGCTCAGCGCGGAGACCGGACGACGCTTCGTACGGGTCGAGGGACTGGCCCTGGCCACCGCGGTGGGCGCCGTGGTCGCCGCCCCGTTCGGGATCGCCTCGGGCGGTTCGGCACTCCTGCGGCCCAGCACCCTCGCGGTCGGCGCTGCGGTGGCGCTGCTGTCGTCGGTGTTCTCGTACTCCCTCGAGCTGACCGCGCTTCGGCGGGTACCGGCGCGGGTCTTCGGAGTCCTCATGAGCCTGAGCCCGGTCGCCGCCACCCTCGCGGGCCTGGTCTTCCTCAGCCAGCGGCTCAGCGCAGTCCAGCTCGTCGCGGTGCTCTGCGTCATCGTCGCCAGCGCGGGCACGATCCTCGGCGCCCGCGAACGCCTGCCCCGCCGGTCCAGCGAGGTCTAGCCGGACGAGCGGGGACTAGCGGGTCGCCACCTTGAGGTTCTCGTCGATCGAGGCGAGGAACTCCTGGGTCGTCTGCCAGGGCTGGTCCGGGCCGATGAGCCCGGCCAGGTCCTTGGTCATCGCACCGCTCTCGACGGTCTCGACACAGACCCGCTCCAGGGTGCGAGCGAAGGCCGTCACCTCCGGCGTCGAGTCGAGCAGCCCGCGGTGCGCCAGCCCCTGGGTCCACGCGAATATCGACGCGATCGGGTTGGTCGACGTGGGCTTGCCGGCCTCGTGCTGGCGGAAGTGCCGGGTGACCGTTCCGTGCGCGGCCTCGGCCTCGACGGTGTAACCGTCCGGGGTCATGAGGACGGACGTCATCAGCCCGAGCGAGCCGAAGCCCTGGGCCACGGTGTCAGACTGCACGTCGCCGTCGTAGTTCTTGCAGGCCCAGACGTACCCGCCCTCCCACTTGAGCGCGGAGGCGACCATGTCGTCGATCAGGCGGTGCTCGTACGTGATCCCGGCCGCCTCGAACTCGGCCTTGAACTCCGACTCGAACACCTCGGCGAACAGGTCCTTGAACTGCCCGTCGTACGCCTTGAGGATCGTGTTCTTCGTCGACAGGTACACCGGGTAGCCGCGAGACAGGCCGTAGCGCATCGAGGCGCGGGCGAAGTCGCGGATCGAGTCGTCGAGGTTGTACATCGCCATCGCGACACCGGAGCCGGGGAAGTCGAAGACGTTCAGCTCGATCGGCTCGGAGCCGTCCTTCGGGGTGAAGGTCAGCGTGAGCGTGCCCTCGCCCGGGATCTTCAGGTCGGTCGCGCGGTACTGGTCGCCGAAGGCGTGCCGGCCGATGATGATCGGCTTGGTCCAGCCAGGGACCAGCCGCGGGATGTTGCTGATGATGATCGGCTCGCGGAAGATCACGCCGCCGAGGATGTTGCGGATCGTCCCGTTGGGCGACTTCCACATCTTCTTCAGGCCGAACTCCTCGACCCGCGCCTCGTCGGGGGTGATGGTGGCGCACTTGACGCCGACCCCGTGCCGCTTGATCGCGTTCGCCGAGTCGATCGTGACCTGGTCGTCGGTCGCGTCACGGTGCTCGATGCCCAGGTCGTAGTACTCCAGCTCGACGTCCAGGTACGGCAAGATCAACTGGTCCTTGATGAAGTGCCAGATGATCCGCGTCATCTCGTCGCCGTCCAGCTCGACGACCACGCCCTCGACCTTGATCTTGCTCATGAGCACCTGCTCTCGTCAGTGTTGCTCGTTTGCTGGTCGGTCACAGCGACTGGATGTCGGCCTGCTTGGCGCGTACGGCCTCGGCGGCCTCGCGCAGCCCGGCCAGCTCGGACTCGGTGAGGTCGGTCTCGACGACCCGGCGTACGCCGACCGAACCGATCTCGGCCTCGACCCCGAGGTAGACCCCGGAGATGCCGTACTCGCCGTCGACCCACGCGCAGACCGGCATGATCGCGCCGGAGTCGGTGGCGACGGCCTTGGCCATCCGCGCCGCCGCAGCCGACGGTGCGTAGTAGGCCGACCCGGTCTTGAGCAGGGCGACCACCTCAGCACCACCGTTGCGGGTACGGGTCACGAGCTCGTCGATCCGCTCGGCGGGCATCAGGTCGGACAACGGCTGGCCGCCGACGGTGCACCGCGACGGCACCGGGACCATCGTGTCGCCGTGCGAGCCGAGCGTGAGGGTGCGGACCGTACCGACCTCGACCGCGAGCGCTTCAGCCACGAAGTAGGTGAACCGCGCAGTGTCGAGCATGCCGGCCTGACCGAGAACCCGCTGCTTGGGGAAGCCGGACGCGAGCTGGGTGAGCGCGGTCATCTCGTCGAGCGGGTTCGAGACGACGATGATCACCGCCTCGGGTGAGTGGATCGCGAGGTTCTCGGCGACACCGCGGACGATGCGGGCGTTGGTCTCGATGAGGTCCATTCGGCTCATGCCGGGCTTGCGGGGCAGGCCCGCGGTGATGACGACGATGTCGGACCCGGCGGTCGCCTCGTACCCGCCGCCGTCGACCGTCGTCGTCGCGCCGACCACCCGGGTCTCGAAGCCTTCGATCGGGCGGGACTGGTTCATGTCCAGGGCCAGGCCCTCGGGCTTGCCTTCCACGATGTCGGTGAGGACTACGGTGTCGAACACGTCGTACTCAGCGAGACGCTGCGCCGTCGTGGACCCGTAGAACCCCGCTCCGACCACGGTGACCTTGCCACTGCGTCCCGCCATGACCAGCACCTCTTATCTCGGCATCAAGACATCTGGGGTCACGCTACTGGACCCCGGCGCGATGCTACGACGGAGGGGGCACTGCCAGCGCGACGACCACCAGCGAGACGCCGAGCACGAGCATCGTGCCGACGTCGAAGGCACGCCCGCGAACGCGGAGCAGCCCCGACCGTCCGGCCGGCAGCAGCGCCCGCAGCCACGCACCGAGGATGACCGAGGCGGCGATCACGAGGGTTCCCCGGCGAAACCGGTCGAGCCCGACGACGACGCCGAGACCGAGGCAGACCCCCAGGCAGACGACCAGGAACGGCCATTCGCGGGCAAGCAGCCGCGCGCTCCTGGGCCCGGCCGCCCCGCCCTGCGCCATCGGACCTCCTGGTGAGGCGCCGAGTCTAGCCAGGAGGTCGGGGCGGCGGGTCGAACGCGACACGAAGGGTGAAGGCCTCCGCCGTGGACCCGGCTGCGTCCAGCTGGTCGAGCCGTGCGCGGGCCTCGTCGAGGGTCGGACGGTGGCCGGCAGGCACCCACCAGAGCACGAGGTGCGCAGACCCCAACGGCGCGAACCACTTCCGGCGCCGGCGCAAGACGCTGGCGTGCCCCGCGGCGTACACGTAGGCCCGCAGGGTGTCGACCGACTCCCAGACGCTCATGTTGACGATGAGGTCGGCACCCCAGGGCCCCAGCCCGGTGGCGTTGCCCGACTCGTCCTGCAGGCGCCAGACGAAGCCTGGGGACGCTTCCGCGAGCGCGTTGACGGCGTCGAGCTGGTCGACGAAGGCGGCGAGCTGCGGCGAGTCGATCGGCGCCAGCAGCCGTGCGACGTTGAGCTGCGCGAGCTCGCTAGTGGAAGAAATGCCGGACGCCGGTGAAGTACATGGTCACGCCGGCCGCCACGGCCGCCGCCACCACCTCGTCGTCGCGCACCGAACCGCCCGGCTGGACGATCGCGCGTACCCCGGCGGCCATCAGGACCTCCGCGCCGTCCGGGAACGGGAAGAACGCGTCCGAGGCAGCGACCGAGCCGGTCGCCCGCTCCTGGCCGGCGCGCTCGACCGCGAGCCGGGCCGAGTCGACCCGGTTCACCTGGCCCATGCCGACGCCGACGGTGGCGCCATCCTTGGCGAGGACGATCGCGTTGGACTTCACCGACCGGCAGGCCCGCCAGGCGAAGGCGAGGTCCGCCAGAGTGGCGTCGTCTGCGGCCGCGCCGGCCGCGAGGGTCCAGCTCTCGGGCTGGTCGCCGTCGGAGTCCACCTGGTCGAGCGACTGCATCAGCAGGCCGCCGCTGACCGAGCGCCACTCGACACCGCGCCCCGGGTGCGGCCCGTCGCAGCGCAGCAGCCGCACGTTCTTCTTGAGCGTCAGCACGGCGAGCGCATCCTCGTCGAACTCCGGCGCCACCACGACCTCGGTGAAGACATCCGCGATCGCCTCGGCCATCGCGCGGGTGACCGGCCGGTTGGTCGCGACCACGCCGCCGTACGCGGAGACCGGGTCGCACTCGAAGGCCTTGCGGTATGCCGCCTCGATGTCCAGCCCGCTGGCGATGCCGCATGGGTTGGCGTGCTTGATGATCGCGACCGTCGGCTCGGTGAAATCGTACGCCGCCCGCCGCGCCGCGTCCGAGTCGACGTAGTTGTTGTACGACATCTCCTTGCCGTGGAGCTGCTCGGCCTGCGCGAGGCCTGGCGCCGAGTGCTGGGCGGCGTAGATCGCTCCGCGCTGATGCGGGTTCTCGCCGTAGCGCAGCACCGCGGACCGGGTCCAGGCCGCGCCGACCCAGGCCGGGAAGACCTCACCGGCCGGGTCCGGGGCGAGCACGCTGCCCATCCAGGACGCGACCGCGATGTCGTAGGACGCGGTGTGCCGGAACGCGTCGACCGCCAGGAGCCGGCGCTGAGCGAGGGTGAACCCGCCGCCCTCGACGGCTGCCAGCACCTCGGCGTAGCGGTCCGGCGAGACGACGACTGCGACGCTCGGGTGGTTCTTGGCGGCGGCACGCACCATCGTGGGGCCGCCGATGTCGATCTGCTCGACGCACTCGTCCGGCGCAGCACCTGAGGCGACCGTGGCCGCGAACGGGTAGAGGTTGACGATCACGAGCTCGAACGGCTCGATGCCGAGGTCGGCCAGCGCAGCCGCGTGTTCCGGCTTGCGCAGATCGGCCAGGACCCCGGCGTGCACCATGGGGTGCAGCGTCTTGACCCGGCCCTCGAGGCACTCCGGGAAGCCGGTGAGGTCGGAGACCTGGGTGACCGGTACGCCGGCGGCCGAGATCGTGGCGGCGGTGGAACCGGTCGAGACGATCTCGACGCCCGCGGCGTGCAGCCCGGCCGCGAGCTCGACCAGGCCGGTCTTGTCGTACACGCTCACCAGGGCCCGCCGGACGGGACGGGCGTCCGGCTGCTCGGGCTGCTCGCTGCTCACGGGATGGTTACCTTCCTGCCGTTGACGGACCAACCTTGACGGGCCATCCGGCCCACGGAGTCGACGAGCAGCACGCGCTCGACCGCCTTGATGCGCTCGTGCAGGGACGCTTCGTCGTCGTCGTCGAGGACCTCCACCGCAGCCTGCGCGATGATCGGCCCGGTGTCGACCCCGGCGTCCACGAGGAAGAGCGTGCAGCCCGACACCTTGACCCCGTACGCGAGGGCCTCGCGCGGGCCGTGCATCCCCGGGAACGAGGGCGACAGCGCCGGGTGGGTGTTGACGCAGCGGCCGCCGAACCGGCTCAGGAAGGCCGGCCCGTTGAGCTTCATGAAGCCGGCCAGCACGACCAGGTCAGGCTCGAACGCCCCGACGACCTCGGTCAGTGCCTCGTCCCAGGCCGCCCGGTCTGCGTAGTCGGCGGTCCGGCAGACGAAGGTCGGCGCGTCCGCCGCACGAGCGTGCTCCAGCGCGGCGATCCCGTCGCGGTCGGACCCGACGGCGACCACCGTCGCTCCGTACGTCGGGTCAGCTGTCGCCGCCAGCAGGGCCGCCAGGTTGCTGCCGGCGCCAGAGACGAGCACGACGAGGCGTCGAACGGGGGCGGCCACGATGCCGAACGATATCGGCAAGCCCGCGCACACCCGTCGCCGCCCGGGCGAAGAAGGCTGCGTGCCGGTCGGCCTCCCACGCCACCGCCGCCGCGACCACGCCGAGCTCCAGGGCCGCTACCGCACCGACGCGTACGCCGTCCGGGCCGAGCTCGGACATCCGGACCGCACCCAGGGACCCGCTCGACAGCCAGGCCAGCACACCGAGCGCGAGGCCGGCGAGGACACCGCCTGCGGCGGCCTCGGCGACGGTACGGGCCGCCGTCGACGCCGGCCGGCGGGCCGCCATCAGCCCGATGACCAGGCCGGCCAGCAGCGGGACGCCGAGCGCGACCAGCGACGCGGTCGGCGCCGGTCCGGTCGCGGGCAGCGCACCCAGCACCGGGAACGCCGGGACCGGGCCCAGCGCGATCCCCGCCGGCGCCACCGAGGTGCCGATCCCGACAGCAAAACCGGGCCCCACCGCGTACGCAGCGGCCCACACCACGCCGGTCGGGATGCAGGCCGCCCCGAGCAGGAGCAGCACAGCCCCGCCGGACGTGCCCGGGTTCAGCGCGCGACTGAGGTCCAGGACCCGGCCGAAGTGGTCGACCATCGAGGCGAGCAGCAGCAGCGCACCGCCGCAGATCAGGGTCGCCAGCCCGGCTAGCGCACCGCGCACCACCTGCGGCACCGACTCGGGCGCCCGCCGCAGGAGCTCCGACCAGAGCTGGCCGCCGCCGACCACGCCGAGGCCGCCAGCGATCACGCTGAGCAGCGCCGCGCCGATCGCCACCGAACCCATCCCCACACCGAGCGTCTTGTCGCTCACCAACGAGGTCACCACGCACACCGCCGCCGTGTATGCGGCAGCCATCGTTGCCGTCGCAGCCACCGCAGCCGGTACCGCCTCGACCGACGCGCGGCCGGCCCAGCGCCCCGAGCGGTAGAGCGCGACCGCCGGGATCGCCAGCAGCCCCAGCGGGAGCATGCTCAGGGAACCAGCGGAGGTGTGCATCGTGGCGTGCTGGGCGGCGAGCCACGCGAGCACGCCGCCGCGCAGGACGTCGCCCACCGACACGCCCGGCAGCCCGTGGGTGTCCTCGTGCGGCGCCAGCAGGTACGCGAGCAGGACCGGGGAAGCAATGGCTGCCAGCCCGAGCGCACCCGCCCACACCGCCGCGAGCGCCCCGGAGACGAACGGCGAGCGCAGCACGAGCGCGGGAGTGTCCGGCGAACTGCGTGGCCCGGTGCTCCGGGTGGCGCGCTCGAGCTGGACCGTCACGTGACGCATCGTCGCAAACCGGGCAGGGCGAAGTCGGGAGCCGCGCCGCATGGCACCCTGGGCGGCATGACAGGTTGCTCGCTATGACCGACGCCCGCAGGCTCCGGATCGTCGCCGTGGCCGCCGGAGTTGTGCTTGCCCTGGTCCTCGCCTGGATCCTCGGCCGGGCCACCCGCCCCGCTGACAGCTCGGCGTCGCCGGTCATCTCCAGCAGCCCGCTGCCCTCGGTCAGCGTTGCGCCGACGCCGACGCCCACCCCGACCCCGGTGAAGCCGAGCCCGAGCAACGTCGTCACGCCCAGCACCTCGAGCACGCCGCGCTCAGCCGTCGAGGCCGGCCTCACGAAGGACTTCGGGTACGCCAAGTCGGCCAAGACCGTCGGCGGGTACGTCCATGTCAGCTTCGACCGGGCCATCCTCTTCACCGGTGCCGCCGCCAACTCGTACGCCGCTGGGCATGGCATGGCGACGCCGGTGCCCAACGACTACGTCGTCGTCAACGACAGCCACAAGCTGCGGGACCTCGTCCTGTCACCCACCGTGACCATCACCGGGAACGTCCTCCTGGGAGGCACCAGCACCGGGGACCCGGTCCCCGTCACGCTGGCCACGTTCCTGGTCAAGCTCAAGGCCAACCCGGACATCCCGGTGCACGTCACCTTCGACAGCCAGCTCCTGGTCACGACGATCAGCGAACAGTTCTTCCCCTGAACTGCTTCTCTGACTCCACCCACCGCGACCCCCGCGGGTCAGAGCGAGGCGACGACCTCCCGCAGGAGGCGGGCGGTCTCCGACGGCGTCTTGCCCACCCGTACGCCGACCGCCTCGAGCGCTTCCTGCTTGGCCGCTGCCGTACCCGACGAGCCGGACACGATCGCGCCCGCGTGCCCCATCGTCTTCCCCTCCGGAGCGGTGAACCCGGCGACGTAGCCGACGACCGGCTTCGTCACGTGCGACCCGATGTACGCCGCAGCCCGCTCCTCGGCGTCGCCGCCGATCTCGCCGATCATCACGATCGCGTCGGTCTCGGAGTCGTCCTGGAACGCGGCCAGGCAGTCGATGTGCGTCGTCCCGATGATCGGATCCCCGCCGATGCCCACGGCGGTCGAGAAGCCGAGGTCGCGCAGCTCGTACATCATCTGGTACGTCAAGGTGCCGGACTTCGACACCAGCCCGATCCGCCCGGCGCCCGCGATCGTGCCGGGGATGATGCCCGCGTTGGACTTGCCGGGGCTGATCAGGCCGGGGCAGTTCGGGCCGATCAGCCGGGTGGTGCCGGCGTTGACCGCGTACTGGAAGAACTCGGCCGTGTCGCGCACCGGGATCCCCTCGGTGATGACCACGCACAGCGGCACGCCTGCGTCGATCGTCTCGAGCACCGCGGCCTTGGCGAACCGCGGGGGTACGAAGACGACGGACACGTCGGCGCCGGTCGCCGCCACCGCCTCGCCGACTGATCCGTACACCGGCACCGTGACCCCGCCGCCGGCGTCGACGGAGGCGCCGCCCTTGCCCGGCGTCACGCCCGCCACGATCGACGCCCCGGACGCGACCATGCGCCGGGCGTGCTTGGTGCCCTCGGAGCCGGTGATGCCCTGGACGAGGATCCGCGAGTCAGCGGTGAGGAAGATCGCCATGGTTGCTGGTCCCGTTCGCTAGTTCGCCGCAGCGAGCTCGGCCACCCTGCGGGCCGCACCGTCCATCGTGTCCACGAGCTCGGCGAGCTCGTGCGCCGCCTCGGCGAGGATCCGCCGGCCTTCGTCTGCGTTGTTGCCGTCCAGTCGGACCACCAGCGGCTTGGTGAGCGGCTCGCCCATGCCCGCGAGCAGGTCCAGCGCCTGGACGATCCCGTTCGCCACCGCGTCGCAGGCCGTGATACCTCCGAACACGTTGACGAACACCGACTTCACCTCGGGGTCCGACAAGATGATCTCCAGCCCGTCGGCCATCACCTGCGCCGACGCCCCGCCGCCGATGTCGAGGAAGTTCGCCGGCTTGACCCCGCCGAACTCCTCCCCCGCGTACGCCACGACGTCCAGCGTGCTCATCACCAGCCCGGCGCCATTGCCGATGATGCCGACGGCGCCGTGCAGCTTGACGTAGTTGAGGTCCTTATCCTTGGCCCGCTGCTCGAGCGGGTCCGCGGCGTCGCGGTCGACCAGGTCGGCGTGCCCCGGGTGCCGGAAGCCGGCGTTCTCGTCCAGCGTCACCTTGCCGTCCAGCGCGACCACCCGACCGTCCGGCGTCTTCACCAGCGGGTTGACCTCGACCAGGGTCGCGTCCTCCTCGGTGAACACCGTCCACAGCTGCTGCAGGATCGCGACGACCTGGTCGCGCACGTCCGGCCCGAAGCCGGCCGCGTCCGCGATCTCCGCGGCCTTCGCCGCATCGACGCCGACCAGCGCGTCGATCCCGACCTTGGCCAGCGCCTCGGGCCGTTCGACGGCCAGCTGCTCGATCTCCATGCCGCCCTCGACCGACGCCATCGCCAGGTACGTACGGTTCGAACGGTCCAGCAGGAAGGAGACGTAGTACTCCGTCTCGATGTCGCTGGCCGTCGCGATGAGCACCCGGTGGACCGTGTGGCCCTTGATGTCCATGCCGAGGATGTCGCGCGCCCGGGCCTGCGCCTCGTCCGGCGTCGAGGCCAGCTTCACGCCGCCGGCCTTCCCGCGCCCGCCGGTCTTGACCTGTGCCTTCACCACGACCGCCCCGCCGAGACGGGCAGCGATCTCGCGCGCTTGCTCCGGCGTCGCCGCGACCTCTCCCGGCAGCGTCGGCACCCCGTGTGCGGCGAACAGGTCCTTGGCTTGGTACTCGAAGAGATCCACCGGCGCTCCGTCAGAGTTCGAAACCGTGCCGGCAGGCCTCGCGACCCGCGGCTCTTGGCGCAGCGTAGACCGGCTGACCAAGATCAACCCGCGCGGGTCCCGACGTTCGCGCGTACCCAGTCGACGATCGACACCATGGTCGTCCCGGGCGTGAACACCATGGCAACGCCGAGGCCTTCGAGCTCGGTGATGTCGTCGGCCGGGATGATCCCGCCGCCGAACACGACGATGTCGTCCGCACCGCGAGCCCGCAGCAGGTCCAGCACCCGGGCGAAGAGCGTCAGGTGCGCGCCGGACAGCACCGACAGGCCGATCGCGTCCGCATCCTCCTGGATCGCCGTCTCGACGATCTGCTCCG
This sequence comes from Streptomycetales bacterium, assembly GCA_025361995.1. Classification (GTDB taxonomy): domain Bacteria; phylum Actinomycetota; class Actinomycetes; order Prado026; family Prado026; genus JANYIP01. Next base: position 11,673 of record JANYIP010000373.1, read on the forward strand.
GTGTCTGGTGCAGGCCGGTGTAGATGACCTCGAACCCGGCGTCGCGCAAGGCCCGGGCGACCACCTTGGCCCCTCGGTCGTGCCCGTCGAGCCCCGGCTTGGCGACCACGACCCGGATCCGGTTCTCGCTCATCGGTACCTCCGGGTCGGAGCCTAGCCAAGGCGCACCCGCGCGTTTCGACCACCCAGCCCGCCCGACTCAGGCGATACTCGTTCGACAGGGCCAAATGCCGCTCTGGCTGACCCCAGTCCACTTGCCGACCCACACTCCGAGCGGGGGCGATGCGCATGGATCCATTGCGCCGTGCCCGCGACGTCGCCACGCTCGCCTCACGGACCGCCCGCGCCGCGGCCGTCGAGCTCGCCTGGATCGGCGCACACGTCGTCCTCTACCCCCTCGGTGTGCTCGAGGAGAAGGCCCGGCCCGAGTCCGACCGCTACTCACTGCACAACCTGCCGCCGAACCAGCGCGGCTTGTTCATTGGCGACGTCGAAGCCGCCGGCACCCCGATCGTGCTCATCCACGGCGTCGTGGACAACCGGTCCATCTTCACCGTTCTGCGCCGCGGCCTGCGCCGCCGCGGCTTCGGCCGCGTGCAGGGACTCAACTACAGCCCGCTCACCGACGACGTGCGGGATGTCGCCGGCCGCCTCGCCGAGACCGTCGAGGCCCTCTGCGCTGAGACTGGGTACGAGCGCGTCCACCTCATCGGGCACTCCATGGGCGGGCTCGTCGCGCGCTACTACGTCCAGTGCATGGACGGCGACCAGCGGGTGCACACCCTCGTCACCCTCGGGACCCCCCACAGCGGTACATACGCGGCCCGGCTCGTCCCGCACCCGGTCGCTCGCCAGCTGCGCCCCGGCAGCGACATCATCGCCGAGCTCGCCATGCCCGCACCGGGCTGCCGGACCCGCTTCGTCGCCTTCTGGTCCGACCTCGACCAGATGATCATCCCGTCCGGCTCCGCCCGGCTCGAGCACCCCGATCTGGCCGCCCGCAACGTCTTCGTCCGCGGCGTCGGTCACCTCTCGCTGCCCATCGACGGCCGCGTCGTGCACGAGATCGGCTCCACCCTCGCCCACCTCGACCCCGACGGGCGAACCGTCACCGCGGCTGTGTCGCCCATCGACAGCGGCCTCCGTCCGGCCCGGCGCCCGCGCGGTTCCGCCGCCGCCGCCGAGCAGTGACGGCCGCAGTGACCCAGCCGACGACGCCGCCCGAGGTGGTCAAGGAATCCCGCCAGCCCGCCGAGGAAACGACCATGGGACATGTCAGGTCCGCCCGCTCGGTGCTGCTCGCCGTCGCCGGCACCGTGCTCGTGGCCGGCTGCAGCAGCTCCTCGGGATCAGCGACTCCCAGCGCCAGCGACGCGCCGCTGGGTACGCCCAGCCCCGCCAACCCCTCGCTCGCGGCGGCGCTGCTCACGCCGAAGGATCTGCCGACCGGGTGGAAGTACATCCTCTTCAACGGTCCGGACGCGCTCGACCCGCACAGCTGCGACACCGGCGCCGCCGCCGCGGCCAAGGTCGGCTTGCAGTCCGGCGCGCACGTCGTGGTCGAGGACGGCACCCTGTTCGACACCACCGACCACGCCTCCGCGTTCATCAAGCGCGAGGCCAAGGGCGCTGACTGTGCCCGCGCCGCCACCGCTTCGCCGGCTGCCCAGACCGATCTCGGCCTCGCGCCGGTGGGCGACGAGTCGTACAGCTTCAAGAGCCAGGGGAGCACCTGCGACCAGCTCGTCCTCATCAGGAAGGCAGTGGTCGTCGTCGAGGTCGTGACGCCCTGCGCCGAGACTTCAGCCGACGTGTCCACCTTTGTCGCGGCGGCCGTCAAAGCCCTCGCCGGCTGAGTGGCGGGTGACCACCCAGTGGCGGCGCTTCCTCGGTGACCCGCAGACTCCGGGGCCATGATGGACGGCGTGGACGAGGAGATCCTGCGCGGCGGCGTAGCCAACGCTGGCGCCGTCGTCCGCACCGGCGACGAAGTCTTGAGGCCCGCGAACCCGCACACGCCGACCATCCACGCGTTTCTCGGGGCGCTGCGCTCTGTCGGCTTCGACGGTGCTCCCAAGCCTGTCGGAGTTGACCCGGACGGTCGCGAAAGGCTCGGGTTCATCCGCGGCGACGTGCCGTTGACGCCGTACCCGGAGTGGGCTCAGACGAACGCTGCGCTTGCTTCGGTGGTACGGCTTGTCCGCCGTTTCCACGCGGCCAGCGCGCAGTGCGCGGCCGGCCCGGGACAGGCTTGGAGCGACGAGCTCGTAGATCCGAAGGCCGGCTCCGGTGCGGGCACCATCGTGTGCCACAACGACGTCTGCCTCGAGAACGTCGTCTTCCGCGAGGGCGAGGCCGTGGCCCTCCTCGACTTCGACTTCGCCGCACCCGGCCGCCCGCTGTACGACTTGGCGCAGCTCGCGCGCATGTGCGTGCCCGTCGACGACCCGCTCTCGGCCAGTCGCAGCGGGTGGGCTCCCGTGGACGTGGCCGGGCGTCTGCGCCTGGTCGCCGACGAGTACGGCCTCACGGTGGCCGACCGGACCGAGTTCTTCTCGATCCTCGAAGCCTCCATCGAGCGCGGCGGGGAGTTCGTACGTCGCCATGCCGAGGCCGGCCAGCCAGCGTTCGTCGAGATGTGGAACGCGATGGGCGGCATGGAACGCTTCGACCGCCGCCGCGACTGGTTCCGCGCTCACCGAGACGGGCTGCGTACCTGCGTACAGCTCGACCACTGACCGGCCTGCTTGGCCTAGTGGCAGCGGGCTTGCAGGATCACGAGCTGGAAGCCGTGGTCGGTGAAGACGAGCAGCGCTGCCTTACCGCGCTTCGGAGGTGGGAGTTGGGCTAGATCTTCTCGACGGGGGCATAGCGCAGGAGCAGGCGCTTGACGCCGGAGGTGCCGAAGTCGATGGTCGCCTCGGCCTTATCGGCCATCCCGGCCGTCGACACCACGGTGCCGAGCCCGAAGGTGTCGTGGGTGACCCGGTCCCCCGGCGTGAGCGAGACGATCGGGCGGTTGCCCGGCGACCGGGTCGACGGCCGCGCGGCGAGCGCAGCTCCCGCGGGCGGTACGGACACCGACGACGACACCCGCTCCCACTCGACCAGCTCGGCGGGCACCTCTTCGAGGAACCGCGACGCCGGGTTGTACGAGGGCGCCCCCCAGGCGGACCGCACGACGGCACGTGACAGGTAGAGCCGCTGCCGCGCCCGGGTGATCCCGACGTACGCGAGCCGTCGCTCCTCCTCGAGCTCCTTGGGATCCCCCAGGGCCCGCATGTGCGGGAAGATCCCGTCCTCGAGCCCGGTGACAAAGACGACGGGGAACTCGAGCCCCTTGGCCGTGTGCAGGGTCATCAGCGTGACGACGCCGCCGGTCTCGCCGTCCGCGTCGGGGATCTGGTCCGCGTCGGCGACCAGGGAGACGGTCTCGAGGAAGTCCGCGAGGGTCCCGTCGGGGTTGGCCTCCTCGTACTCGCGCGCGACGGCCTCGAGCTCGCCGATGTTCTCCACCCGGGTCTCGTCCTGCGGGTCGGTCGAGGCCTGCAGCTCGGCGAGGTACCCGGTCTGCTCCATCGCGGCGACCAGGACGGTGGCCGGCCCTGACCCGGCCTCGACCAACGTACGCAGCGACTCCATCAGCCGGTTGAAGGCCTCGACGGCCGCGAGCGAGCGGGGGTTGATCCCCGGCGCATCGGCGGCCCGCAGCAGCGCCGCGTTGAAGGGGATCCGCTCACGGTCGGCCAGAGCCGCGACACAGGCCTGGGCCCGGTCGCCGATCCCACGCCGCGGGGTGTTGAGGATGCGCAGCAGCGAGACGGAGTCGTCCGGGTTGGCGAGCACCCGCAGGTAGGCGAGCGCATCACGTACCTCGCGCCGCTCGTAGAACCGCACGCCCCCGACGACCTTGTACGGCAGCCCGACCCGGATGAAGACTTCTTCGAAGACGCGCGACTGCGCGTTGGTCCGGTAGAAGACGGCCACGTCCGACGGCTTCGCCTCGCCCTTGTCCCCCAGCGCGTCGATCTCGGACGCGACGAAGGCGGCCTCGTCGTGCTCGTTGTCGGCGACGTACCCGACGATCTGCCGGCCAGCGTCGGAGTCGGTCCACAGGTTCTTGGGCCGCCGCGCGGGGTTGCGGCTGATGACGGCGTTGGCCGCGGACAGGATGGTCTGGGTGGAGCGGTAGTTCTGCTCGAGCAGGATCGTGGTGGCGTCGGGATAGTCCTCCTCGAACGCCAGGATGTTGCGGATGCTCGCGCCCCGGAAGGCGTAGATGGACTGGTCCGCGTCCCCCACCACACACAGCTCGGCGGGCGGCACCACCCCACCGGGCGGGCCGACCAGCTCGCGGACCAGGACGTACTGGGCGTGGTTGGTGTCCTGGTACTCGTCGACGAGGATGTGCCGGAACCGCCGCCGGTAGTGCTCAGCCACATCGGGGAAGCCCTGCAGCAGGTTGACGGTGGTCATGATCAGGTCGTCGAAGTCGAAGGCGTTGGCTTCGCGCAGCCGCGCCTGGTAGCGCGCGTATGCCTCGGCGACGGTCTGCTCCATGTGGTTCGCGGCAGACCGCGCGTACGTCTCGTGGTCGATCAGCTCGTTCTTCAGGTTGCTGACCTGGGCGGAGAACGACCTCGGCGGGTAGCGCTTGGGGTCGAGGTCGAGGTCGCGGCACACCAGGGCCATCAGCCGCTGGCTGTCCGCGGCGTCATAGATGGAGAAGGTGGAGGTGAACCCGAGCTTCTTGTGCTCCGCCCGCAAGATGCGCACGCAGGCGGAGTGAAAGGTGGACACCCACATGATCCGGGCCCGCCCGCCGACCAGCGCCGCGACCCGCTCCCTCATCTCCCCCGCGGCCTTGTTGGTGAACGTGATCGCGAGGATCTCACCGGGCTGCGCGCCCCGCGCGGCGAGCAGGTACGCGATTCGGTGGGCGAGCACGCGGGTCTTGCCGGAGCCGGCCCCAGCGATGATGAGCAGCGGCGAGCCGGCGTGCACGACAGCGGCTCGCTGCGGTGGGTTCAGACCCTCGAGCAGCCGGTCGGCGGCGCTGGTGGGGGCCGGTGCGGACTGCTCCAGCGGAAGGGTGCTCATGACTCGACGGATCCTAGCCCGGGCCCCCGACACCCTTGGGCCACAAGCAATCCAGGGCGGCGCCGGTAGGCTGGCGGTCCCTGGTCCCCCACACGAACGGGAGCTCATCCGTGCTCGACGACAGTGAGGTTCAACGGATTCTCGTCGTGACCGCGCACCCGGACGACGTGGACTTCGGCGCGGCTGGGACGGTGGCCAGCTGGACCAAGGCCGGCTTCGAGGTGACGTACGCGATCGTCACGAACGGCGACGCCGGCGGCTCCGACCCGGACGTGCCGCGCTCGCAGATCCCGGCGATCCGGCAGGCCGAGCAGCGCGCCGCCGCAGCCTGCGTGGGCGTGACCGACGTACGCTTCCTCGGGTACGTCGACGGGGAGCTGACGGTGTCGCACGAGCTGCGCCGGGACATCTCCCGGGTGATCCGCCAGGTACGCCCGCAGCGGCTGCTCTGCCAGTCGCCGGAGCGGAACTGGAAGCGGCTGCAGGGCTCGCACCCGGACCACCTCGCGGCTGGCGAGGCCGCGATCCAGGCGGTGTACCCCGACGCGCGGAACCCGTTCGCGCACGTGTCGCTGCTGGCCGACGAGGGCTTGGAAGCGTGGACGGTGCCCGAAGTCTGGGTGATGGCGCACGCGGACTCCGACCACTACGTCGACGTGACGGACACCTTCGACGCCAAGATCGCGGCGCTGCGGTCGCACGTGTCGCAGACGGGCGGCATTGACAAGCTCGACGAGTTCGTGCGGGCCTGGGCCGCCCGCAACGCCGAGGCCGGCGGGCTGCCCGAGGGTCGACTCGCCGAGGCCTTCATGGTGGTCAGCGTCCCCTGAACCGCTCGGCACGGCGTCAGAGCTGACGAGGTTTCTTAGCCTCTGCTCAGCCTGACCCTGCACACTGGCCGGGTGCTGGTGCTGGTCGTGGAGGACGA
>JANYIP010000379.1 GCA_025361995.1 Streptomycetales bacterium
CGGGCGTTCTTCTTCACGATGATCTCGACGACCGCGGAGTGCAGCGAGTCGGACGAGTAGATCGGCGCCGTACAGCCCTCGACGTAGTGCACGTACGAGTCCTCGTCGGCGATGATCAGGGTGCGCTCGAACTGGCCCATGTTCTCGGTGTTGATCCGGAAGTAGGCCTGCAGCGGGATGTCCACGTGGACACCCTTGGGGATGTAGATGAACGACCCGCCGGACCACACGGACGTGTTCAGCGAGGCGAACTTGTTGTCGCCCACAGGGATGACGGTCGAGAAGTACTCGCGGAACAGCTCCTCGTGCTCGCGCAGGCCGGTGTCGGTGTCGACGAAGATCACGCCCTGCTCCGCCAGGTCCTCGCGGATCTGGTGGTAGACGACCTCTGACTCGTACTGGGCAGCGACGCCGGACACCAGTCGCTGCTTCTCGGCCTCGGGGATGCCCAGGCGGTCGTAGGTGTTCTTGATGTCGTCGGGAAGCTCCTCCCAGGAGGTCGCCTGCTTCTCCGTCGACTTCACGAAGTACTTGATGTTGTCGAAGTCGATGCCGCCGAGCTCGGCGCCCCACGCGGGCATCGGCTTCTTGTCGAAGAGCCGCAGGCCCTTGAGCCGCAGGTCCAGCATCCAGGCCGGCTCGCTCTTGCGCGCCGAGATGTCGCGGACGACCTCCTCCGACAGACCACGCCGGGCGTTCACGCCGGCGGTGTCCTTGTCGTGCCAGCCGAAGTCGTACCGGCCGAGGCCCTCGAGCTGGTCGGTGTTCGCTGTCTGGGTCATGACGACGTCCTCTCGGACTGGCTGGGCTGGGCGGGCTGGCTGGACTCAACCTGGTGGACGTGCTGGGCGGGCGGGATCGCTGTGGTGCACACGTGGCCGCCGCGACCGATGGTCGACAGCCGCTGGACGTGCCGACCGAGGAGCCGGGCGAAGAGCTCGGTCTCGGCCTCGCAGAGCTGGGGGAACTCAGCCGCCACGTGGGCGACCGGGCAGTGGTGCTGGCAGATCTGGTCCCCTCCGTATGGCGAGGGTTCGGCGGAGGCGGCGTATCCGTCGGCGGTCAGCGCCTGTGCCAGGGCGCTGGCCTGGTGCTCGGGACCGACGCCCACGAGCGCTGCGGCGTAGCGCTCCTCGAGGGCTGCCACCTGGGCGCGGGCGAACTCGGCGATGGCGTCCTCGCCGCCCATGAGGGCGAGGTGGCGCAGCGCACGGGAGGCCAGGTCGTCGTACGCCTGGGGGAAGGACTCCCGGCCCTCAGGGGTCAGCGAGTAGATCTTGGCTGGGCGGCCACGACCCCGTCTCGGGTCCGGGCCGTACGGGGACCGGTCGCGGGCTTCGGCCATCCCGTCGGCAACCAGCGCGTCGAGGTGGCGGCGTACGCCTGCTGGGGTCAGACCGAGCCGCTCGGAGAGGCCTGCGGCCGATGCCGGACCGTCTTCGAGCAGCGAACGGACCACCCGGGCGCGGGTGCCCTCGGGGGTCTCGATGCTGTCGATCAGCGGCTCGGCGAATTTCACTACACCATTGTGTCGTTATTGTGTCGAAGACGCCACCCCGGGGTACGTCTGGGACGATGCGGGCATGTCGCAGGAGGGTCAGGTCGCGGAGCGCAGCGAGCACGCGCAGACCCGCGCATCGCTCGGCGCCGGCCTGCGTGCCCTGGGCGTGGGCCCGGGTTCGACCGTGCTCGTTCACGCGTCGCTGAGCGCGCTGGGCTGGGTCGCCGGGGGCGAGGTGGCCGTCGTCCAGGCGCTGCTCGACGCGGTCGGACCGGCCGGGACGCTGGTGGTCCCGACCCAGACAGGCGGCAACTCCGACCCGGAGAGCTGGGGTCGGCCGCCGGTGCCGCAGGCCTGGTGGCCGGTGATCCGGGCGGAGATGCCGGCGTACGAGCCCGCGCTGACGCCCAGCCGCGGGATGGGCAGGGTGGCCGAGCTGGTCCGCACGTGGCCGCAGGCGCAGCGGAGCACCCACCCGCAGAACTCGTTCGCCGCTGTCGGCGCCCAGGCCGTCGAGATCGTTGCGCGGCACGACCTCGAGTACGGCCTCGGTGAGGGCTCGCCGCTCGCGACGCTCGAGCGGCTCGCCGCCTCGGTGCTGTTCCTGGGGACCGACTGGTCGACGTGCACTGCGCTGCACCTGGCCCAGTACAGGGTGCCCGCGCCCACGGCCGACCGGGGCAGCTGCGCGGTCCTGGCTGCCGACGGGTCCAGGGAGTGGATCACCTACGACGACGTCGACCTGGACGCCAACCAGTTCGCGGCGATCGGGGCGGCTTACGAGGACGAGCACCCGGGCCGGGTCGTCACCGGCCGGGTGGGTGCGGCCCCGTGCCGGTTCTTCGCTCTCGCTGAGGCGGTCGGGTACGCGGTCTCCTGGTTGGCGGCACACCCCGTGGAGGGCTCGGCGTGACCGCGGCTCTGGATATCGTGGACCTGGGTGTGCGGTACGGCGCGGTGGAGGCCGTCGCGGGGCTGACGATGTCCGCCGCCGCGGGTGCGGTCACCGCGGTCCTCGGGCCGAACGGGGCGGGCAAGACGACGACGATCGAGACGGCTGAGGGTTACCGGCGGCGCTTCACCGGTCAGGTACGCGTGCTCGGGCGCGACCCGGTCGCCGACCACGCCGAGCTCCGGCAGCGGGTGGGGGTGATGCTCCAGGCCGGCGGGGTGCCGGGTGCGGCCACGGCCGACCAGGTCCTGACGTACACCGCCGGGCTGTACGCGCACCCGCTCGACCTCGGCCCGCTGGCGGAGAGGCTCGGCATCGACCGGCTCGGGCGTACCCCGTTCCGGCGGCTGTCCGGCGGGGAGCAGCAGCGGGTCAAGCTCGCCCTTGCGGTGGTCGGACGCCCCGAGCTGGTCTTCCTGGACGAGCCCACCGCCGGACTCGACCCGCAGGCCCGGCTGGCGACCTGGGAGCTGATCCGTGCCCTGCGTACCGACGGCGTCACGGTGATCCTCACCAGCCACCTGATGCTCGAGGCGACCGAGCTCGCCGACCACGTGGTGATCGTGGACCACGGTCGGTGCGTGGCAGCCGGTTCCCCCGCTGAGCTCGTGGCCGCGCACTCGCTCGTTGGTGGTTCGGGCGGTACGGCGCGGTCGATCCGCTTCTCGGCGCCGCCGGGGCTGGACCTGGCTGCGCTGCTGGCGGCGCTGCCCGCGGGTGCTGCAGCCAGCGAGTCGCCTGCTGGGTCGTACCTGGTGGACGGGCCGCAAGGCGGGCCTGCGCTGCTCGCAGCTCTGACGGGGTGGTGCGCCGACCACGGGGTCGACATCGCGGGGCTCAGTGTCGGCGTGCCCGCCGGGTACGAGCTCGAGCAGCTCCTGCTCGACCTGACGGGGCGGGCGCCGTCGTGACCGTCGCCACGGGGACCTTCGCCCCCGCTCCCGGTGGCGCCCCGGCTCGGCGCCTGGTCCTGCGCCATGCGCGCTTCGAGCTGGTCCAGCTAGTGCGCAACGGGGAGCAGCTGCTGCTCACGGTGATCATCCCGACGCTGCTGCTGGTGCTGTTCTCGCGGGTGGACGTGGTCGACCTCGGCACGGGCAGCCGGGTCGCGTTTCTCGCGCCGGGGATCCTCGCCCTCGCGATCATGTCGACCGCCTTCACCGCGCAGGCGATCGCGACCGGGTTCGAGCGGCGCTACGGCGTGCTCAAGCGGCTCGGCTCGACGCCTCTGCCCCGCTGGGGGCTGCTCGCCGGCAAGTCGCTGGCCGTCCTGGTCGTGGAGTGCGGACAGGTGGTGCTGCTGGGCTTGTTCGCCGTCTTGCTCGGCTGGCGACCGTCAGCGGCGAACTGGTCCGGTGCACTGTTCGCAGCGGCGGTGATCCTGGTCGGGACCGCGGCGTTCAGCGGGCTCGCCCTCCTGATGGCCGGGACGCTGCGCGCTGAAGCCACGCTGGCTGGGGCGAACCTGGTCTACCTGCTGCTCCTGCTCGGTGGCGGGATCGTGATCCCGGTGGACAAGTTCGGCACAGGGATGAGCTCGGCCCTGCAGTGGCTGCCCTCGACGGCCCTTTCGGACGGGCTGCGGGCCGCGGCCTCGGGCGACCTTCGGTGGGCCAGCCTCGCTATCCTCGCCGCCTGGGCCGGAGCCGCCCTCGCTGCCGCGGCCCGCTGGTTCCGCTGGGAATGACCCCGTCCCTCAGGGGACCTACGCTGAGTGGATGCGCTCCCTGACCATCTCGCCCGTCGCGACTCGTCGCGTCTTCGCTGCCGGGGTGGTCGCGCAGATGGGGATCGTGGTCACCGGCGGACTCGTCCGGCTCACCGGCTCGGGCCTCGGCTGCCCGACCTGGCCGCAGTGCATCGGCGGCTCGCTGATCCCGGTGAAGAACCAGCCCCAGTCGTTCCACAAGTACATCGAGTTCGGCAACCGGATGCTCACGTTCGTGGTGGTCGTCGTGGTGCTTGCCTGCGTCCTCGCCGCCTGGCAGCAGGTCCCGCGCCGACGCCCGCTGGTCCTGCTGGCCGGCGGCGGGGTAGTCGGGGTCTTTGCCCAGGCGGTGCTCGGCGGGCTGACGGTGCTGACGAAGCTGAACCCGTTCCTCGTCGCTTCACACTTCCTGCTGTCGATGGCGCTGATCGCGGTCGCGGTCGCCCTGTACGACCGGTCGGGAGACGAGGGCGACGGAACTTCAGTGCCTCTGGTCCGCAAGGAGATCGGCTGGTTGGTCCGGGCGCTCGTCGCGGTCGGCCTGCTGGTGATCGCCCTCGGGACCCTGGTCACCGGCAGCGGTCCACACTCCGGCGACGCGGACCACCCGGCCCGGACCGGGTTGGTCGTGAGTCAGATCGCCTGGGCGCACGCCGACGCGGTCACCTTGTTCTGCGGGTTGGTCATCGCCACCCTGGTGGCGCTGCGGCTGACGTCGGCGCCTGCCCCGGCGGGTCCGCGGGTGCTCGTCGTGCTCGCGGTGACGGTCGCCCAGGGCGCGCTGGGGTACATCCAGTACTTCACCGGGGTGCCGTGGGTGCTCGTCGCGTTCCACGTGCTGGGGGCGACGGTGCTGTGGGTGAGCGTGCTGCGGGTGGCCTACGCGATACGGAGCCGGCCCACGTCGACCGACGTCCTTCAGTCGAGCTCCCCGAGCACGGGTGCCACAGGGAGCGCTGCAATCACAGCTGCGGCGAATCTCTCCGGCGCGCCCGGCGAATAGCCGAGGAAGAGCAGCGGCTCGGTCAGCTCGAGCTCCATCACCAGCCACTCCCCGGTCGTCGCCCGGACGAGGTCGACCCGGGCGAACGGCAAGCCGGCGGCCAAGGGCTCGGCGGCCAGCACGGCGCGCACCGCGTCGGCAAGCTCAGGGGTGACCTCGACCGTCTCGCTGGCATCGCCGTACCCGCCGACGCTGAGCGCCGGGACCTTGCGGACGGCGTGGCTGGGCACGCCGCCGAGGACGACCACCGAGACCTCGCCCTCGTGGTCGACCGCGTCGAGGTACGGCTGCACCAGCGCCGTCCGGCCCGAGGCGAGGATCGCCGCGACCTGAGCCTTCGCCTCGGCGGCGTCGGCGGTGACGATGGTGTCCCGTGCGCCGGAGGAGACGGCAGGCTTGACGACGACACGAGCCCACCCCAGCACGACTGCACCCGAGTCCTCGCCCGGCGATATCCAGTGCGTCGGGACGATCGGGACACCAGCTGTCGCGAGGTCCCGCAGGTACGTCTTGTCGGTGTTGCGCTCGATCACGGCCAGCGGCGGGACCAACCTCGTGAGACCCGCGACGCGGCGGGCCCACGGCATGAAGTCGGCGAACCGCGGTACGTAGTCCCAAGCGCTGCGCAGCAGGACGAGGTCGTACCCGGTCCAGTCCACCTCCGGGTCGTCCCACCCGACGACGTCCGCGTCGACACCCACGGCGTCAAGGGCGGGGATCGCCAGCGGGATGTCGATGTCGGGGTCCGGCCGGTCGGGCTCGAGCTGGTACGTGACGTATGCCACCCGCGGCCGCCCTGCGGGGGTGCTCACCTCGCTAGAGGTGCGGCAGAGGCAGCAGCGGGTCGATCGCGATCGCGACGAAGAGCAGGGTCAGGTACGTGATGGAGCCGTGGAAGAGCCGCATCGGCCTGGCGCCCAGGCTGGCCCGCAGCCGGTACGCCTCGACCAGGAACCCTGCACCCAGCACGAGGGCCGCAACGGCGTACACGACGGTGGTGTGCGCGACGGGCACGAGCAGCAGCGAGACCGCCACCATCACCCAGCTGTACGCGACGATCTTGCCGGCGACGACACGCGGCGCGGCGACCACGGGCAGCATCGGCACGCCGGCGGCCGCGTAGTCGTCGACAAAGCGCAGCGACAGCGGCCAGTAGTGCGGCGGGGTCCAGAAGAAGATCACCCCGAAGAGCACGAGCGGAGTCCAGGACAGCGAACCGGTCACCGCCGACCAGCCGATCAGCACGGGCATGCAGCCAGCTGCGCCGCCCCAGACGATGTTCTGCGGGGTCCGGCGCTTGAGGCCCAGGGTGTAGACGAAGACATAGAACAGGATCGCCGCGAGAGACAGCCACGCCGCCGGCTCGTTGACGAGCCACAGCATCCAGCCGACCGCGAGGGCGCCGAGGACGCTGCCGAAGACGAGCGCAGCCAACGGGGTGACGGCACCGGTGGCGAGCGGTCGGCCGCCAGTGCGCTTCATCACGGCGTCGATGTCGCGGTCGAGGTAGCAGTTCAAGGTGTTGGCGCTGCCAGCGGCCAGGGCGCCACCGACCAGCGTCGCGAGCACCAGTGACAGCCGAGGGACTCCGTGGTCGGCCAGGAACATCGTCGGGATCGTCGTGACCAGAAGCAGCTCGATGATCCGCGGCTTGGTCAGGGCCACGTACGCCCCGACGGTGGCTCTCACACCGGAGCCAAGGAGCACCGGCCCGGCCCCGCCCACCCGGGGGGCGGCAGTACCAGGGTCGAGGGCCGTCACGTCCCGAATCGTATCGCTAGGCTCAGTCGTGCTCGCCGTCCCCCACGGCTGCGCGGGTTCACCCCGGTGCTCACCCGCAGGGGGGACCCCGGGCGCCGGGTGCAGGCGAGATCGTTCAGTGGGTTCCGGAACTCCCCCGGACCCGCCTCGAGAGGAGACGCTGGACTGTGAGCGCGACGACGACGGACCGACGGCCGGCTGGCTGGACCGAGCTCGACGACGCGGCGGTCACGACCGTCCGCGCACTGGCGATGGACGCGGTGCAGAAGGTCGGCAACGGCCACCCCGGCACCGCGATGAGCCTGGCTCCGGCCGCGTACCTGCTGTTCCAGAAGGTCATGCGGCACGACCCCGCCGACCCGCACTGGCTCGGCCGGGACCGCTTCGTGCTGTCCTGCGGGCACTCCAGCCTGACGCTGTACATCCAGCTCTACCTGGCCGGGTACGGCCTGCAGCTCTCGGACCTCGAGGCGTTCCGCACCTGGGGTGCACTCACCCCTGGCCACCCCGAGTACAAGCACACCGCCGGCGTCGAGACCACGACCGGCCCGCTCGGCCAAGGCGTCGCCACCGCCGTCGGGATGGCGATGGCCGCCCGCCGCGAGCGCGGTCTCTTCGACCCTGACGCCGCGGCCGGGACCAGCCCGTTCGACCACCACGTGTACGTCATCGCGTCCGACGGCGACCTCGAGGAAGGCATCTCCTCAGAGGCCTCCTCGATCGCGGGCCGCCAGGAGCTCGGCAACCTGACCCTGATCTGGGACGACAACCACATCTCGATCGAGGACGACACGGCCGTCGCCTTCAACGAGGACGTCGTCGCCAGGTATGCCGCGTACGGCTGGCACACCCAGTACGTCGAGGTCAGCCCCGACGGCAGCGTGGACGTCGCCGCCCTCGCGGACGCCATCGACGCGGCCAGGGCCGAGACGGCCCGCCCGTCGTTCATCGCGCTGCGTACCGTGATCGGCTGGCCCGCGCCGAACCTGCGGAACACCGGCAAGGCGCACGGGTCCGCCCTGGGCGCCGACGAGGTGGCCGCCACCAAGGTGCTGCTCGGCCTCGACCCGACGCTGTCCTTCCAGGTCACCGACGCGGTACTGGCCCACACCCGCGAGGCCCTCGACCGCGGCCGCTCGGCGCAGGCCGAGTGGGCGGTCGGCTTCGACGCCTGGCGGGCGGCCAACCCCGACCGTGCCCAGCTGCTGGACCGGCTTACTGCGGGCCTGCTCCCGGCCGGCTTCGAGGTCGCCTTCCCAGTCTTCCCCGCCGACCCCAAGGGGGTCGCCACCCGCAAGGCGTCTGGCGACGTGCTCAACGCACTCGCCCCGGTCGTCCCCGAGCTCTGGGGTGGCTCAGCCGACCTCGCCGAGTCCAACAACACCACGATGGCCGGCGAGCCTTCGTTCCTCCCCGCCGGCCTCGAGACGGCCCATTGGAAGGGCGGGCCCTACGGGCGCACCCTGCACTTCGGCATCCGCGAGCACGCCATGGGCGCGATCCTCAACGGCATCGCGCTGCACGGGCCCACCCGTCCGTACGGCGGCACGTTCCTGGTCTTCAGCGACTACATGCGCGGGGCCGTGCGGCTCGCGGCGATCATGCAGACCCCGGTGACGTACGTGTGGACCCACGACTCGATCGGGC
>JANYIP010000011.1 GCA_025361995.1 Streptomycetales bacterium
GGCTACGACAGCGCGCATCTGCAGCACAACGCGTACCTCACGCGCGGGCAGTACATCGAACAGCTCGAACGGCTCGAGGGCCTGGTCGGGCGTGACCGTCTGCACGTGGTCGACAGCCACGACTTCTTCGAGCGGCCCGCCGCTGCGTACGCGGCTGTCGTCGACTTCCTCGGCCTGCCGGCCTTCGACGGCGCTGTCTTCGACCAGCACAACGCCCGCCCGCGGTCGCCGATGCCCGGTGACCTTGCGGCGCGTCTCGACGAGCACTTCCGTCCGTACGACGAACGGCTCGCCGGCTGGCTCGGGCGAACCCCCGGGTGGCGCACGTGAGTGGTGCCGACCAGCCGTCGGGCGGGCTCGTCACGGCGGGTGAGGCACCGACACGCGCGCCGGCAGGGATCGACCGGCTGGCCAGGGACGGCCTGCTGGGACTGGTCGGAGCCGCGGTCTCGGCCGTCTTCAACCTGGTCGTCGTGGTCGTCGTGGTGCACGCCGCCGGCAAGCCGACGGCAGGCGTCGTCTTCGCGGTCACCTCGCTCTACCTGATCGCGGTCACCTTGGCCCGGCTGGGTTCGCCGACCGGGCTGGTGTACTTCCTCGTCAGGGCCAGGACGCACGGCCGGGCGGACACCTTGCGCCGGGTCATGCGGATCGGCCTGGCCCCGGTGGTCGTCGGCTCGGTCGTCGTCGCCGGGATCATGCTCGCGGTGGCCCCGGTCGTCGCGAGCTGGATCGCTCCGGAGCACGCCTCGACGGCGGTGCTGCCGCTGCGGGTGCTCGCCCTGCTGGTCCCATTCGCCGCGGTCTCGGACACCCTGCTGATGGGTAGCCGCGGCTTCAACACCATGCGGCCGCTGATCCTCGTCGAGCGGATCGCCCGGCCGATCGGCCAGGTCGTGCTCACCGTCGGCGCGATCCTGCTGGGCGCCAAAGGTACGGTCGCGCTCACCTCTGCGTGGGCCCTGCCGTACGTGGCTACGGCAGCCGTTGCCGTCTGGTGGACGGCCGGCCTGCTGCGCCGTTCCGAGCGTCGCAACCCGCCGGCCGCCGCCGGCACCGAGGTGGCGGCGGTCACGACCGGTCGGGAGTATTGGGTCTTCACCGCTCCCCGCGCGCTGCAGAGCGTCGTGCAGATCGCCCTGCAGCGTCTCGACATCGTGCTGGTGTCGGCGCTGGTCGGGCCCAAGGATGCCGCCATCTACGCCGCGGTGACCCGGTTCCTGGTCTTCGGCCAGCTCGGCGCGCAGGCCATCACCTCGGCAGTCCAGCCCCAGCTGGGTGCGCGCCTGTTCTCCGGCGACGTACCCGGTGCCGGCCGGGTCTACCAGGTCTCGACCTGCTGGCTGATCCTGCTGACCTGGCCGGTGTACCTGTCGCTGGCCGTGTTCTCCCGGCAGATCCCGGCGTTCTTCGGGCGCGGGTACGACGCCGGCGCGATCGTGCTCGTCATCCTCGGCTGCGCGATGCTGGTCGCGACCGGGGCGGGGCTCGTCGACGTGGTGCTGGCGATGGCCGGACGGACCACCTGGACGCTCGGCAACTCGGTGCTCGCGCTGGTCGTCGACGTCTCGCTCAACCTGATCCTGCTGCCTCGGATCGGGATCGCCGGTGCCGCGATCGCGTGGGCAGCCGCCATCGTCTGCAACAACGTCCTGCCCGTGACCCAGCTCGCGGTCTCGATGCGGCTGCACCCGTTCGGCCGCGGCACCCTGCTCACGATGGCCAGCGCCGCGGTCTGGCTCGGGCTCCTCCCGTCCGCTGCTGGACTGGTCTTCGGCTGGACCGGGCCGGTGCTCGTCGCGGCAATGGCGGTGGGTCTGGTCGGGTACGTCGCGGTGGCCTGGCGGCTGCGTGCCGTGTTCGAGATCGACTCCCTCGTCCGGGCCGCCCGCCGCCGCCCGCGCGGCGCCCACGCGGCCACACCAGAGGGCATCGGATGGAGCTGAACCGGCGAGTCACCGCGACAGTCGTGGCCGTCACCGTGGTGCTGCTCGTCTGCGCGGGCCTGCTGCTCCTGGGCGGGTCCGGGTCGGGCGGCTCCACCGCGCAGACCTCGCCGAGCTCGCCGACCGCCGTCGCGACGGTGCCGACCGTGCCGAACAGGTCGCCGCAGCTGGCGGCGCCGGCGCGCGGCCCAGCACCGCCGAGCAGCGGCGCCTGGGTCGGTGCCTGGGTCCGCCCGGACGTCCCCACCCAGGCGGGCCGGGTCGAGGCCGTCAAGGACTTCGAGACGTCCATCGGGCGCCCGCTCGACATCGCGCACGTCTACCACTCGACCGAGGACTTCCCCGCCGACGCCGACCTGCAGTTCATCCGGCAGGGCAAGACGTTGATGATCTCGTGGTCCGGCGACGACACCCGGGTCATCACCTCCGGCCGGGACGACGCCCTGATCAGGCAGCGCGCCGAGGGGATCAAGGCCCTGGGCGTGCCGATCCTGCTGCGGTGGCGCTGGGAGATGAACCGGCCGAACCTCGGTGCCAGCGTGTGGTCCCCGGCCGACTACATCGCGGCCTGGAAGCACGTCCGCGCGATCTTCACAGCGGTCGGGGCGACCAATGCGGGCTGGGTGTGGTGCCCGATCGCGACCGACTTCGACGTGACCAACGCTGCTGACTACTACCCCGGGGACGACCAGGTCGAGTGGCTCTGCGCCGATGTCTACCCCGGACCCGGCTACGCCAGCTTCGGAGCCGTGGCCGACGAGTTCATGGCCTGGGCCTCGCAGCACGACAAGCCGATCATCATCGGCGAGTACGGCGCCGAGGACGACGGCAGCGAGAGTCAGCGCGCCGACTGGCTCGCGGCCGCCGCTGCGTACGCGCAGCAGCACCCGCAGATCAAGGCGATGGTGTACTTCGAGTCGCGGCTCAACCAGAACGGCAACGACCGGGACTTCACCCTGGTGGGGACCACGGCGCCGTTGCAGGCGTTCCGCGGGATGGCCTTGGAGCCGTACTTCTCCCAGCGGGGGACGAGCTGACATGACCGGACCCACCGACCACAAGCTGGTCTTCGTCGGTGGCCTGCACCGCAGCGGCACCACGCCGCTGGCCCGGGTGCTGGCCGAGCACCCGCAGGTCAGCGGCTTCAGCGGGACCAGTGCCACCGAGGACGAGGGCCAGCACCTGCAGGACGTCTACCCGGCGGCGCGCGCGTACGGCGGAGCCGGCCGGTTCGCGCTCAGCGCGCAGGCGCACTTGACGGAGTCCTCGCCGCTGGCGACGCAGGCCAACGCCGCCGCGCTGTTCGAGCAGTGGCGGCCCTACTGGGACACGAGCTGTCCGGTGCTCGTGGAGAAGTCGCCGCCCAACCTGGTCATGACCCGATTCCTGCAGGCGCTGTACCCGCAGGCGTACTTCGTCGTGATCGTGCGGCACCCGGTCGTGGTGGCGCTGTCGACCGAGAAGTGGTTGCACGCCAAGACCCTGAAGACCCCGATGGCCAACTGGTTCGCCGCCCACGACACCTTTGCCGCTGACGCGCCGCAGCTGGCCCGGCTCCACGTGGTCAAGTACGAGTCGCTGGTCAGGGACCCGGCCGGCGAGCTGGCTGCGATCGGGTCCTTCCTCGGCCTCGACGGGCCGGTCCCGGCGGGCTCTTGGCAGGGCGGCCGCAGCGATGCGTACACCCGGGCCTGGGAGCAGCTGGCGCACGACCGCAGGCCGTGGAGGAAGTGGCTGCACTCCTCGCTGGTCCGCACCTACGCAGAGCGAGCGTCCGCCTACGGGTACGACGTGGACGACCTCGACGTGCTCCATCCGTGGCCCGATATCAAGGCGATGTAACCGGAACGTCACTCTGCGTCACGGCTGATCCGGGCCGGCGTCGGTCGTTCGGACGATCCCGCCGACCGGACGGTCCGAATGGATCTCCCACGCTGTAGATCGCGCCAGGCCTCACGGAAGATGGTCAAAGTTGAGGCGTGGCACCGGTATCTGCCGGCGCCGCCGTGTGGTCGGGGAGGCCTTTCGTGCGTGGTCGTCGTATTTCAGCGCTGTCAGCGGTGCTCGCCACCGTCGCGGGCATGCTGCTCGGGGTGACCGGTTCGGCTCAGGCCTTGCAGACCCAGCAGGCGTCCATCGTCACCGCGGACCCGGCGAACTACACGCCGAACGTGCTCGACGGCAAGGTCGAGTCGCTGGTGCAGATCGGCAACGAGATCTACGCCGCGGGCCTGTTCACCCAGGTCCAGCTGCCCGGCAACAACAAGCCGATCCTGAGCCGGGTCAACATCTTCGCGTTCGACGCCAGCACGGGCGTGATCGACACCAGCTTCGTCCCCAGCTTCGACGGGGAGATCACCACCCTGCTGGCCTCGGCCGACGGCCAGTCGCTCTATGTCGGCGGGTACTTCGCCACCGCTGACGGGGTCACCTCCCGCAAGCTCGCCAGGGTCAACATCGCCGACGGCTCGCTGACCGCCGGGTTCACTGCTCCGGTCATCGACAACAACGTCCAGGACATGCGCCTGGTGCACGGCCAGCTGATCATCGCGGGGCTCTTCACGACGATCAACGGCGTGACGCGCGGCCAGATCGCCTCGCTGAACTCCGCGACGGGGGCACTCACCAACTTCGTCAACCACACCTTCGCCGGGCCGCACAACGGTGGCCTGCTCGCGGTGAACAAGATCGACGCCACCCCGGACGGCAACAAGATCCTGGCCCTGGGCAACTGGACCACCGTCGACGGCCTGCCTCGCGACCTGCTCGTCCTGCTGGACACCTCAGGCGGCGCCTCGGTGGTCTCGAACTGGCAGACCAACTTCTTCGCCCCCGGCTGCTCGAAGTCGTTCGACACGTACATGCGCGACCTCGACATCTCCCCGGACGGGACCTGGGCGGTCGTGACGACCACCGGTGCATACGGCGGCGTCACCAGCCCGTGCGACACCGAGACTCGCTGGGACCTGACTACCACCGCACAGAACCTCAGGCCGGTGTGGACGAACGTCACCGGTGGCGACACCACGTACGCCGTGGCCATCTCCGGCCCGGTCGTCTACGTCGGCGGCCACTTTCGCTGGGCGAACAACCCGTACGCGGGCGACTCGGCCGGCCCCGGCGCCGTCCCGCGGCAGGGCATCGCGGCCCTGGACGCGAACACCGGGCTCCCGCTGTCCTGGAACCCCGGCCGCGACCGCGGTATCGGCGTCTTCGACCTGCTCGCCACCTCCACCGGCCTGTGGGTCGGCGACGACACCAACCAGATCGGTGGCGAGACCCACAAATCCCTGGCGTATTTCCCGCTGGCCGGTGGCGCGCCGATCCCGGCCAACCTCGCAGGCACCGTGCCCAACGACATCTACACGCTGGGCAACCCCAACATCAGCAACGACCAGAGCGTGCTCTACCGCATCGACGCGGCCGGGCCGGCTATCCCGACCCAGGACGACGGTCCCGACTGGGCGGCCGACCAGACCGACCCCAGCCCCTACCGCAACAGTGGCAGCAGCATCGCCACGTACACCGGGACTGTGACCAGCGACGGGACGATCCCGAACACCGCGACGGACCGTGCCCCGCTCTCGATGTTCAACAGCGAGCGCTGGGACGGCGGCACCGCGACCGACGGCAACGAGATGCAGTGGCACTTCCCTGTCCCGGCCGGCACCCACGTCGCGGTCCGCCTCTACCTGTCCAACCGCTGCACCTGCACCCAGCTCCCCGGCCAGCGCAAGTTCGGGGTATCGATCGACGGCACCACGGTCGCCACCAACATCGACCTGTCCGCGAGCCCCGGCTCGCAGAAGGCCACGATGAAGACCTTCAACGTGACCAGCGACGGGTCGGTCGACATCACCTTCCTGCACCAGGTCGAGAACCCGCTCGTCAACGGCATCGAGATCCTGAACCTGGACACGCCGACCAGCACCGGCGCCCTGGGTGCAGCCGACTCCGTCCACCGCCAGTTCTTCAACGGGACGTCGGCCACGCCGACCAACGCCATCACCTTGACCCCGACGGAGGCCTGGAGCGCGGCTCGGGGCGCATTCCTCCTCGACGGCACCGTGTACGCCGGTGAGTCCAACGGGACGTTCACCGCGCGGTCCTTCGACGGCACCAATATGGGGACGCCGGTCTCGATCCCCCTCTACAGCAGTACGTTCCTGACCGACCTGCCCACCATCACCGGGCTGGCCTACTCGCAGAACCAGATCTACTACACCCTCGCCGGTGACTCGAACCTGTACACCCGGCTGTTCAGCGGCCAGAGCCAGGTCGTCGGGGCGATCCGCAACGTCGTCCCCGGCTCGGTCAGCTCGCTCAACCCGACCCGGGTTCAGGGCATGTTCATCTCCGGCAGCACGCTGTTCTTCGCCGACAAGACCGACGGTCACCTCTACTCGATCGGTCTGGTCGGTGCCGGCACCGGCGTCCCCGGAACCATCACGGGCACCCCCACCCTGGTCAACTCCGCGATCGACTGGCGGGCCCGGGGCGACCTCGTCTGGAACGGTGCGCCGGCCCTGACGCCGAACCAGCTCCCGGTCGCTGTCGCCACGTCGTCTTGCAGCGTCAACGTCTGCACGTTCGACGGCTCAGGCTCGGTCGACCCCGATGGCAGCATCGCCTCGTACGCCTGGAACTTCGGCGACGGCACGACCGGCACCGGTGTCAGCCCGAGCCACTCCTATACCGCGGCGGGCGGCTACGTCACCACGCTGACCGTCACGGACAACCGGGGCGGCACCGCGGCCACCAGCGTGCCGGTGGACTCCGGCACCCCGCCGAACCAGCCGCCGGTCGCGTCCTTCACGTCCAGCTGCACCTACCTGGCGTGCACCTTCGACGCAGGGGCCTCGAACGACCCCGACGGCTCGATCGTCGCGTACGCCTGGAGCTTCAGTGACGGCTCCAGCGCCACCGGCCCGACCGCGTCACACACCTTCGGTGCCGGCGGGACGTACCCGGTCGCCCTGACCGTCACCGACAACAGCGGCACCCCGACGACCCTGACCAAGGGTGTCGCGGTCGTCCCGGTGCCGCCGTCGAACATCGCCTACGTCTCGTCGGCGTCCGCCTCGCTCAACGCGGCCATCGCCAAGGTCGCCGTGCCCGCCGCGGTCCAGGCCGGCAACGAGATGCTGCTGTTCGCGACCACGAACACCAACACGAACGTGAGCACGGCACCCGCCGGCTGGACGTTCGTCGGCGAGCAGATCTCGGGTACCGACACGCGGACCCGCCTCTACTCCAAGGTGGCTGGCGCGGGCGATGCGGGCACGGTCGTGTCCTTGACCTACGCGGCTTCCACCAAGGTCGACCTGTCTCTGACGGCGTACACCGGCGTCGACCAGGTCACCCCGATCTCCGCGTTCGCCTCCGCGGCCGAGACCGTGTCGCGCACCACCCACACCACGCCCGCGGTGACCGTTGCGGCAGGGGGCTCGTGGGTCGTGTCGTACTGGGCCGACAAGAGCTCGGCGACCACCGG
>JANYIP010000034.1 GCA_025361995.1 Streptomycetales bacterium
CGAACTGGTGGATCCCGGGTTGGCTCGACAAGGTGCTGCCGCACCTGTCCGTCGAGCCGGCCGACGAGCTCGCGGACGCCGTCGCGTCACCCCAGGGTCCCGACGCTCAGCTCATCTCGCGGTAGGCGGGCGCGCGGGAAGCGTTCCGGCGCGGTCCTGCGGCGAGCAGCGGCAGCACCCGGGACGGTACGAGAACCGACAGGGCGATCACGCTGGTCGAGCGGGTCACCGCCCCGGAGCGGTTGAGGGCGAGCAGCGTCTGCTGCAGATCCTCGTGCGACGCGGCGGCGATCCGGCACAGCACGTCGCCGGTGCCCGTCGTGACGTACGCCTCGAGGATGCCGGGGATCGCCTCGAGGTCTGCGCGGACCTCGTCGAGCCCGCCCTGGGCGATCTCGAGGGTGACGAACGCGTGGACGCCGTAGCCCGCTGCCGCGACGTCGATGTCGGGGCCGTAGCCGGTGATCACGCCGGCCGTCTCCATGCGGTCGAGCCGGGCCTGGGCGGTCGCCCGCGCGACCTTGGCCTCGCGGGAGAGCTCGAGGACGCCCGCGCGTGGCCGCAGGGTGAGCAGCTCGATCAGCCGAAGGTCCAGCTCGTCCAGCGGCGGCAGTGAGTCGGCCATCTCGCTCCTAGGCAGGTTGCTAATCAACTATGAGCTTCTGCTCGACAAGTATGGCAAGGCGACCACTTCCGGCGGAACTGGTTGCGTAGCCACGTCAGCAGGGAGTTTCCTACCTTCCATGACTGTCGAGCAGATCCTCACCGCCGAAGAGCGCCTTGCCGACCTGAGCCTCGCCCAGCTCAAGCAGCTGGTCGGGCTGGTGGAATACGACGCCGCCGGCGATCCGTTCCCGGTGACCGGCTGGGACGCGGTGGTCTGGGTGGTCGGCAACGCGTGCGCGTCGGCGCAGCTCTTCCAGTCCACGTACGGGATGGAGCTGGTCGCGTACTCCGGGCCGGAGACCGGCAACCGGGACCATCGGGCGTTCGTCCTCACCAGCGGCGCGGTGCGCTTCGTCCTGACGGGCGGTGTCGACCCGGACAGTACGCTGCTGGACCACCACCGCAAGCACGGTGACGGCGTCATCGACATCGCGCTCGAGGTCCCCGACGTGGACCGCTGCATCACCCACGCGCGGGCCGAGGGCGCGACCGTCCTGGTGGAGCCGCACGACGAGACCGACGAGCACGGCACGGTCCGGCTGGCGTCCATCGCGGCGTACGGCGACACCAGGCACACCCTGGTCGACCGGTCGCGCTACCGGGGCCCGTACCTGCCCGGGTACGTGGCGCGGACCTCGACGTTCCAGCGGCGCGAGGGTGCGCCGAAGCGGATCTTCCAGGCGCTCGACCACGTCGTCGGCAACGTCGAGCTCGGCCACATGGACGAGTGGGTCGACTACTACAACAGGATCCTCGGCTTCACCAACATGGCCGAGTTCATCGGTGACGACATCGCGACGGAGTACTCCGCGCTGATGAGCAAGGTCGTCGCGAGCGGCAACCACCGGGTGAAGTTCCCGCTGAACGAGCCTGCGCTGGGCAAGAAGAAGTCGCAGATCGACGAGTACCTCGAGTTCTACCGCGGCCCGGGCGCGCAGCACCTCGCGCTCGCCACCAACGACATCCTGTCGACGGTCGACTCGCTGGTCGCTGAAGGAGTCGAGTTCCTGGCGACGCCGGACTCGTACTACGAGGACAACCAGCTGCGGGCGCGGATCGGCGAGGTGCGGGTGCCGATCGAGGAGCTTCAGAAGCGCGGCATCCTGGTGGACCGGGACGAGGACGGGTACCTGCTGCAGATCTTCACCAAGCCGATCGGGGACCGTCCGACGGTCTTCTTCGAGTTCATCGAACGGCACGGTTCGCTGGGCTTTGGCAAGGGCAACTTCCAGGCCCTGTTCGAGGCGATCGAGCGCGAGCAGGCCAAGCGTGGCAACTTCTAGCTCGTCTCCTGCTCCGTGTGCCCGGTGTGCCCGGTGTGCTCGGTGACTGAGAGCACGTTGCCGTCGGGGTCCTTGAACCAGCCGACCTTGTCCCGGCCCGGTGTGGTCCAGACGCCGAGCTCGTCCTGCTCAATCCCGGCGAACCGCTCCGGCGCAACCCCCGCGCTCACCAACCGGCGCAGGACGTCCTCGATGTCGTCGACCTGCCACCCAAGGACGGTGAACGGCTGCGGCGTCAGGTCACGACCCCGGTAACCCGCAGGACGGTGCCCGCGGCCTCCAGGACCAGTGCGTACGGCGAGGACTCCAGCGCCCGCAGCCCCAGGATGCCGACGTAGAACGCCTCCGCCCGGGCGTAGTCGGTGGTGGGGACGAAGGCCACGAGCGGGGAGCTGCTCAGCATCGGCCCATCCTGCCGCTCCGATGACGATCGTTGGTGCTAGATCGAACGAATCGTCACCCGGAGCAGTCAGCCGCCGGGGCCGCGACCGGTTGCCGCGCCGAACCCGGTGCCGCCACCAAGACCGGTTCCGGCCCCGAGGCCGCCGAG
>JANYIP010000245.1 GCA_025361995.1 Streptomycetales bacterium
TGTTGACGAACCCGAAGTGTAGCTCCACATCGGTACCGCCGTGGGGCCCATACCTGGTATGATCGATCTGCGCTCCCGGCGTCGCCTGAGTCGGAAATGGAAGAACCGAACGGCCAGTGCCCGGCCCTCGCGGCGGTACCTACGATGTGGGCTCTGGCCCTGTCAGTCTGATCTGGCCCCACCGTGACGGCCTGATTTGGCCCCGCCTACGACACGCCGGGGACCTGTTATGACGGTCTGATCTGGCCCCACCCCGAAGGCTCGCTGTGTTGCTGGCGACGTTCGGGAGAGGGCAGAAGTGGCGAGGTCGAGGGTGGAGTTGTTTGAGGTGATTCGTCGCGATGACCGGGTCGAGCAGTTGTCGGTTCGGGCCCTGGCGGACAAGTACGGGGTGCATCGGCGGACGGTCCGGCAGGCGCTGGGCAACGCGGTCCCGCCACCACGGAAGATCCCGGTTCGGGTGGCGCCGAAGCTGGAGCCGGCGAAGGGTCTGATCGATGCGATGCTGGTCGAGGACCTGACCGCGCCGCGTAAGCAGCGCCACACCGCTCGCCGGGTCCTGGCCCGGCTGGTCGACGAGCACGGGTTCACCGATCTGACGTACTCGGCGGTGCGGGACTACGTCGCTAAGCGCCGCCCGGAGATCTGGGCCGCCGCGGGCAAGGGCGTGGAGGACGCATTCGTGCCTCAGACCCATGAGCCGGGCGCGGAAGGCGAGGTCGACTTCGCGGACTTGTGGATCGACCTGGCGGGGGTCCGGACCAGGGTCTTCTTGTTCACCATGCGGCTGTCGTTCTCGGGCAAGGCCGTCCACCGCGCCTACGCCACCCAAGGCCAGGAGGCGTTCCTGGAAGGCCACCTCGTGGCGTTCGCGGTGTTCGGTGGGACACCGGTGTTCCACGTCCGCTACGACAACCTCAAGGCCGCGGTGTCGCGGGTGCTGTTCGGTCGCAGCCGCACCGAGTCGGCCCGCTGGGTCGCGTTCCGGTCCCACCATGGCTTCGAGGCGTTCTACTGCCACCCCGGCGTCGAGGGCGCGCACGAGAAGGGCGGCGTCGAGGGCGAAGGCGGCCGGTTTCGCCGCAACCATCTGGTCCCGGTCCCCAAGGTCGAATCGATGGCCGAGCTCAATGAGCTGCTGGCCAGCTGCGACCGCGCCGACGACGACCGCCGGATCAGCAACCGCACCTTGAGCGTCGGGCAGCACTACGCGTTCGAGGCCACCCTGCTTCGGCCACTGCCGACCGAGGCGTTCGAGACCGGCCTGGTGCTGACGCCGCGGGTCGACCGGTACTCCCGGGTCACGGTCCGGCAGTGCTTCTACTCGGTCCCGGCCCGGTTGATCGGCCACCAGGTCCGGGGCGTCCTGCATGCCTCAGAGCTGGTGCTGTTCAGCGGCCGCACCGAGGTCGCCCGGCATGAACGGGCGACCGTTCGGGGCAGCGAAACCCTGCTGCTGGACCACTACCTGGAGGTGCTGGTCCGCAAGCCCGGTGCGCTGCGTGGCGCCACCGCACTGGTCCAGGCCAGGGCCGCCGGCACGTTCACCGCCGCGCATGAGGCGTTCTGGACCGCGGCCCGCACAGCCCACGGCGACGGCGGTGGCACCCGCGCCCTGGTCGAGGTCCTGCTGCTACACCGCCACCACACCCACGGTGATGTCGTCGCAGGCATCACCGCCGCACTGGGAGTCGGCGCAGTCAGTCCCGACGTCGTCGCCCTGGAGACCCGCAAACACGCCCAGCAGGCAGCCACCGCGTCCGACCCGGTCGTGGTCAGCCTGCAGGCCCGCCGCCTCGCTGACCTGACCGACCAGCTCCCGCTCGATCTTCGGCCGCTGCCATCGGTCGCGGCCTACGACAGCCTGCTCACCGGAACGAGGCACGCATGACCAGTACCACCACCACGACCAGTACGAACACCGCACGACCCAAGATCACCAGCCGGCAACCCAGCGAGCAGGCCATCGACGCCGCGATCGACAGCGCCACCCGGCTGCTGCGGCTACCAACGCTGCGAGACCGCTACGGCGAGATCGCCGACGCCGCCGGACGCGAGCAGCTGTCCTACCGGGCGTTCTTGTCCGAGCTGCTCCTGGCCGAGTGCGACGACCGGGAGGAACGCCGCGCCGCCCGCCGCATCGCCGAAGCGGGCTTCCCCCGACCCAAGACCCTCGCGGACTTCGACTTCAACGCGAACACCGCGATCAACCCCGCCACCATCAACACCCTCGCCGGCTGCGGGTGGGTCAGCAAAGGCCAATCACTGTGCTTGATCGGAGACAGCGGCACCGGCAAGAGCCACCTA
The DNA here is from genome assembly GCA_025361995.1 of Streptomycetales bacterium. GTDB lineage: Bacteria > Actinomycetota > Actinomycetes > Prado026 > Prado026 > JANYIP01. Next base: position 2,308 of record JANYIP010000245.1, read on the forward strand.
CTCATCGGCCTGGGGACCGCCGCCGCCCAAGCCGGCCACAAGGTCCGCTACGTCCTGGCCGCCAAACTCGTCAACGAACTCATCGAAGCCGCCGACGAACGCCAACTGTCCCGGACCATCGCCCGCTACGGCCGCGTCGAGCTCCTCTGCCTCGACGAACTCGGCTACATGGAACTAGACAAACGCGGCGCCGAACTCCTCTTCCAAGTCCTCACCGAACGAGAGGAGAAGACCGCCATCGCGATCGCCAGCAACGACAGCTTCAGCGGCTGGACCAAAACCTTCACCGACCCACGGCTCTGCGCCGCAATCGTCGACCGCCTCACCTTCGGCGGCAACATCATCGAGACCGGCACCAGCAGCTACCGACTCGCCCACGCCCGAACCCAACGACAACAAGGTGGGGCCAGTTCAAACCGTCCTCCTGGGGCCAAGTCGAGTTGACACGGCCAGCGTCGAAGGCGACGGGCCGGCCACCCCTGGAGCCCTTGTTCTTGC
>JANYIP010000137.1 GCA_025361995.1 Streptomycetales bacterium
GCGATGACGCTGGACCACGCCGGGGTGGACGTTGTCGCGATGGTGACGGATCTGCCGCGCCAGCAGTCCTACGTCGCGATTCGGGCCGGGGCCGCGATGGTCTACCGGTTTCCCGTCCTGGTCGGAGCCACGGTCCTGCGCATTGTTGGCCAGGTTGGCCAGGTCGAGGGCGTCGAGGTGGTGCACCCGGGCGGCACGGTCGAGGTGATCGCCTGCGACACGGTGGTCTTCACCGGTGACTGGATCGCGGACAACGAGCTCGCCCGCGCCGGCGGGCTGCGGATGGACCTCGCGAGCACCGGCCCGGTCGTCGACACCGGACTCCGGACATCGACCCCGGGGGTGTACGCCGCGGGCAACGTGGTGCACCCGGTGCTGACCGCTGACGCCGCCGCGCTCGACGGTCGTGCCGTAGCGGACTCGGTGGTGGCCGACCTGCGTGCACCTGCGTCGCGATCGCACCAAGGCGTCCGCCTGCTCGTCGAGCGGCCGCTGCGGTGGATCGCCCCCGGGCTCGTGGTGGACCTGGGGGTGCCTCCTCCCCGGGGCGCCTTCGTCCTGTGGACGAGCGAGTTCCGTACAGCGCCCCGGATCGAGGTGCACCAAGGTGACCGGCTGCTGTATGGAGTCCGACTGCGCCAGCTGGTGCCGGGCCGAGCACACGACCTAGGTGCAAGCTGGTTGCCGCGCGTGGTGCTTGACGGACCCGACCTGACCGTATCGGTAGCGAACTACCAGGCGTAGTCCTCGGGAGCCGTCTTGTGGCCCGGGAAGATCTCGTCGAGCCGGGCGAGGGTCTTGTCGTCGAGGCTGATCTCCAGGGCGCGCAGCGAGCCGTCGAGCTGTTCGGCAGTCCGCGGTCCGATGATCGGCGCTGTCACCGCAGGGCGAGAGAGAAGCCAGGCGAGACCGACGTGGGCCGGCTCCTCGCCGAGCTGCTCGCACAGGTCCTCGTACTCCTCGAGCTGGCTACGGTGCTCCTCGAGGGCTTCCTTGGAACGTCCCTCGAGCCGGCGGCGACCGTCCCGCTCCTTGCGGACCACGCCGCCGAGCAGACCCCCGTGCAGCGGCGACCAGGGAATGACGCCGAGGCCGTAGTCCTGCGCAGCGGGGAGCACTTCGAGCTCGACGTCGCGGGTCAGCAGGTTGTAGATCGACTGCTCTACCACGAGTCCGAGGAAGCCGCGCGCCTTCGCCGCCTCCTGTGCCTTCGCGATGTGCCAGCCGGCAAAGTTGGAGGACCCGACGTAGAGGATCTTGCCCTGGTCGCGCAGGACAGCCATGGCTTCCCAGATCTCGTCCCAGGGCGTCGCCCGGTCGACGTGGTGCATCTGGTAGAGGTCGATGTAGTCGGTCTGCAGCCGGCGCAGCGAAGCGTCGGCGGCGCGGCGGATGTTGAGCGCCGAGAGCTTGCCGTCGTTGGGCCAGTCACCCATGTCGCCGTAGAGCTTGGTCGCCAGGACCGTGCGCTCACGTCGACCGTCGCCCTGGGCGAACCACCGGCCGACGATCTGCTCGGTGATCCCCTCGCCCTTCTTCCAGCCGTAGACGTTGGCCGTGTCGAAGAAGTTGATCCCGTGCTCGTGCGCGCGGTCCATGATCGTGAACGAGTCGGCCTCGGTGGTGACCGGGCCGAAGTTCATGGTGCCGAGGCAGAGGCGGCTGACGGACAGGCCGGTCCGGCCTAGATGGGTGTAGTCCATGCCTCCATCCCACTCCGCCGGGTTCGTCGGCGCAACTGCGCTGGCAGGTACCGGCGGTGCCAGGCTGCGCCGGCGCGGTGAAAGTTCCGTGCGGATCCGCCCACCGATCCATCACCATGTCGGCTGTGTCAGCCACATTAGGGTCCCGGAGCGGCGCTCGCCGCAGGCCTCGGGCTGGGCTTTCTGGTGGCCGCCCAGGTCGGGTCGATCTGGCTGCTCTGCGCGCGGACCGCGGTGCGTTTCGGGCTGGTGCGCGCGCTCGCGGTCGGCCTGGGTGCCGCCGTGGTGGGGGCGGGCGTGCTGCGCTACCTCGGGGGCCGCACCCTTTGGTGCGCCCTGCGGGTGCGTGCCGGTTTTGAGACGGAGTCCGAGGCGGCGTCGCCCCTGGTCGCCTTGCGCACGTCGGTCATCGCCACTGCTTCGAACCCGCTGACGATAGCGTCCTGGGCCGCGGTCCTCGCGGCCGCCTCGACCGCGCGGTTCACCAGTGGTACGCCGGACACTCTCGCCCTCCTGATCGGGATCGGTGTCGGCATCCTGGCCTGGCACGTGGTGCTGTCGATCGGCATGCGGCTGGCCAGGCGGCGGATCGGTGAGCGAGGTCTGCGGACGGCAGAAGGCCTCGCCAGCTTAGGAATGATCGGGTACGGAGGCCTGCTCGGCCTCCGTACCCTCGAGCCCTGAAACTCCGGGCCCAGCTGTACAGGACTAGCCGTGCACCACCGCGACGTCGCCGTCGTGCACCTCGGGGGTCCCGGGGCTGATGAAGAACCAGGCCACACCGGAGGCGACCAGGAGCAGCACCGCGCTGATGGTGAACGCCTGGGTGTACCCGTGCACCTGGCCCTTGCGGATGCTCAGCGCCGCAGCACCGTTGGCCACCAGGAAGGCTGCCGTGGCGCTGGTGGCGATGGTGTTGAGCAGGGCGGTGCCGAGCGAGCCACCGATCTGCTGCATGGTGTTCACCAGGGCGCTCGCCACGCCGGCGTCGTGGTTGCCGACGCCGATGAGCGCGGTGCTCGACAGCGGGACGAAGACGGCCGCCAGGCCCACGCTCATGAGGATCTGCGAAGGCAGGACGTGCGTGAGGTACGAGTCCTCGATGGTGATGCGGGTCAGCAGGATCATGCCGACCGCCGCGAGGAGCGTGCCGGACCCCATGAGGATCCGCGGACCGACCTTGGGAAGGATCTGGCTCGTGATCCCGGCGCCGACGATGATGCCGCCGGAGAACGGGAGGAACAGCAAGCCGGCCTTCAGCGGGCTGTAACCCAGAGTCCCCTGGAAGTAGTAGGTCAGGAACAGGAACATCCCGAACAGTGCCAGACCGACGATGAGCGCCGTGAGGTAGGAGCCTCCGCGGTTGCGGTCGAGGATGATCCGCAGCGGGAGCAGCGGGTGCTCCGTCCTGCGCTCGACGATGATGAACAGCACGAACATGACGAGGGCGACGGCGAAGAACATCAGCGACACGCCGTTGGTCCAGCCGTTGACCTCGGGGAGCTTGCCCACGACCGCCGGCTTCAGCTGGCTGACCTTGGTGAAGCCGTAGACCAGAGCGACCAGTCCCAGCGTGGCGGTGATTGCGCCGGGGATGTCGTACTTGGTGTTGCTGCCGGCCTTGCTCTCGCGCACGACCGGTACTGCCGCAGCCGCAGCGATCAGAGCGATCGGCACGTTGACGAACAGGCACCAGCGCCAGGAGAAGTACTCGGTGAGCACGCCGCCGAGCACCAGGCCGATCGCAGCGCCACCGCCAGAGATCGCGCCGTACACGCCGAAGGCGCGAGCACGCTCCTTCACCTCGGTGAAGGTCACGGAGATGAGGGCCAGCGCGGCAGGTGCGAGCAGCGCACCGAAGGCGCCCTGCAGCGCGCGAGCGGCGAGCAGCAGCGCTGAGTTGGGAGCCGCGCCCCCGAGAGCTGAGGCGAACGCGAAGCCGATGAGGCCGATGATGAAGACGCGCTTGCGGCCGACGAAGTCGGCGATGCGGCCGCCTAGAAGCAGCAGGCCACCGAACGCCAGCGTGTAGGCGGTCACCACCCACGCGCGGTCGGAGTCGGTGATGTGCAGCGCGGCCTGGGCGCGCGGGAGCGCGATGTTCACGATCGAAGCGTCGAGGATGATCATCAGCTGCGCGGTCGCAATGACGATGAGGGCCAACCAGCGCTGCGGGTCGGGCTCGGTCGCTGCGGAGGAGATGTCGGGGGTGCTGGAGGTGCTGGCCACGGGGGCTCTCCTGAGGGGAGTCGTCGGTCGCAAGAACGGGAGGTCTGGTTGGGTAGAACCCTGGTCGAGGTGTAACACCGTAAGTGTTGCGCAAGTCTGCCGTGCACTGCATTCCGAGTAGTACCACCCGGCTCCGACAGACCCTCTGCATTGCGGCCAACCCCGGCCAAACGCACGGCTATTCCCGGCCCGGCGTGGCGCGCGGCTGGGGAGTGTCTCGGGCGGAGTCTCGGCGGTGGCTATCCTCCCGCGGGTGGACAGCAACCAGCCTGCTCCGGCAACCGCGCCCTCGAGTGCGGAGGTCGTCATCGTGGGTGGCGGCGTGATGGGGACCAGCATCGCCTTCCACCTGGCCGAGGCCGGGGTGACCGACATCGTGCTGGTCGAGCGGGACGCCCTTGGGTCGGGCTCGACCTGCAAGGCGGCCGGCGGCGTACGCGCACAGTTCTCCGACGCCGTGAACATCGAGCTGGGGGCACGCAGCCTGGCGGCCTTCGGCGGGTTCGCCGAGCGGACGGGCCAGGACATCGACCTGCAGCGGGTCGGCTACCTGTTCTTGCTCTCCGAACCGGCCGACGTGCGTACGTTCGAGGCC
>JANYIP010000153.1 GCA_025361995.1 Streptomycetales bacterium
GATGCGAACCCGCAGCTCGGTCGCGGCCTGCTCGGCGGCGCGCTGGGAGGAGAAGAGGCCGAGGGTACGTCCACCCGCGGCCTCCACGAGCTCAGCGAGCTCGCCGAGGAACTCGTCCGACAGCCCGTCGCGGCCCGGTGCCGGTAGGTGCCGGGCGACGTACAAGATGGCTTGGCGGCCGTAGTCGAAGGGCGAGCCGACATCGATCGCCGACCACCCCGCCTCGCTCGGCGCGTCGTCCAGCCCGAGCGCCGACGCCACCGAGTCGAAGGAGCCACCGAGCTCGAGCGTCGCCGACGTCAGCACCACGGTGGTCGTGTCGAAGAGCTTCTCGCGCAGCAGCCCGGACACCGACAGCGGAGCCCGCCACAGCGCGGGCGGACGACGCTCGGAGTGGGTGATCCAGACGACGTCGGCGGTCGCGGCCGACACCACGCGGCCGGCGATCTCGTGGATCTCCTCGATGGCGGCCCGGGCCTGGACCCGCGCCGCGTCGACGCCCTCTCCGGCCTCACGCTCGGCCTTGTCCCCGCGGCCCGACGTCTCGCTGAGCGCCAGGTGGCCGACGTCGCGGACCGCCGTGAGCGCATCGAAGAGCAGCCCGCTCGGCTGCTCGACCCGGCCGGGCACCGCTTCGCGCAGCGCCTCCTCGAGTGCCTCCGCAGCCACCGACAGCGCATCGAAGGTCTCGGCCGCCACGTACCGCTTGATCCGTCGCGCGGCCCGCTCGACCATCGCCGCGGTCAGCTCGTCGGTGACCGCCCCGGTGGCCCGGTCGACCAGCTCGTGCGCCTCGTCCACCACGACCACATCGTGCTCTGGGAGCAGCGGGATGCCGGAGAACGCGTCGATGGTGAGCATCGCGTGGTTGGTCACGACAACGTCGGCCCGCCGGGCCCGCTCCCGGGCGCGCTCGGAGAAGCACTCGGCGGCGTACCCGCAGCGGGTGGCGCCGACGCACTCGTGCGCAGTCACCGACAACGCCCGCCAGGCCCGGTCCATCGGGGCGGGCACGAGCTCGTCCTTGTCGCCGGTCTCGGTCTCCTCGGCCCAGGCCCGGATGCGTACGACGTCACGGCCGAGCTGGGTGGCCGGCGCCGGCTCGAAGAGCGTGCCGTCCTCGGCGCCGTCGTCCGGGGTGCCCTCAGCGAGCCGGTGGGCGCACACGTAGTTGTGCCGGCCCTTGAGGATCGCGAACTCCGGCCGGTGCCCGAGCAGCGGCCGCAGCGACTCGACCACCTGCGGCAGGTCGCGCTCGACCAGCTGACGCTGCAACGCGATCGTCGCGGTGGCCACGACGACGGGCTGCTTGCTCGTCACGCTGTGCAGCAGCGCCGGGACCAGGTACGCCAACGACTTGCCGGTCCCGGTACCGGCCTGGACCAGCAGGTGCTCGCCGGTGGTCATGGCGTGGGTGACCGCCTGCGCCATCTGCCGCTGACCGTCGCGGGGATCGCCGCCGATCCCGGACACCGCCGCCGCCAGGGCGTCGTCGAGGGAGGGCTGGGCCTTGGTCACCGGTCCATTCTCGCGGATCCGGGCAGACGCGTCAGCGCGCGGTCGCCGGCTGTGGATCGCCGTGCGGGTAGGCGCCGAGCTCGGCGGCCAGCATCTTGCCGACCAGCGCGTGCAGCAGGGTGCCGTCGCCGGTGTGCTCCTCGGAGAGCACGACGCCGTCCCGGTGGGCGCGGGCGACGAGGTCACCACGGGCGTAGGGCACCAGGGCTCGTACGTCGACCCGCGGGCGCGGCAGGTCGGCTTCCAGCGCAGCGAGGAGCTCCTCGACGCCCAGCCCAGTCTTGGCCGAGACCACGACGCTGTGCGGCTCGTTGCGCAGCAGCCGGGCGAGCACCATCGGGTCGGCGGCGTCGGCCTTGTTGATGACGACGATCTCGGGGACGCCGCTGGCGTCGATGTCGCGCAGCACCTCGCGAACCGCGACGAGCTGGCCCTCCGGGTCCTCGTGCGCGCCGTCGACCACGTGCAGCAGCAGGTCAGCCTCGGCGACCTCCTCGAGGGTCGACCGGAACGCCTCGACCAGCTGGTGCGGCAGGTGCCGCACGAACCCGACCGTGTCCGTGAGCGTGTAGACCCGGCCGTCCTTGGCCCTTGCCTGGCGGACGGTCGGGTCGAGGGTGGCGAACAGCGCGTCCTCCACGAGCGCGTCAGCGCCGGTCAGCCGGTTGAGCAGGCTGGACTTGCCGGCGTTGGTGTAGCCGGCGATCGCGACGGACGGGACCTGCCCGCGGCGGCGCTCC
>JANYIP010000186.1 GCA_025361995.1 Streptomycetales bacterium
GCGCTACGGCTACCCGCTGGCCATCGGGCTGATGCTCGCCATCTGCGGCACCCTCTACCGCACCTTCAAACGCACCGGCTGGCTCTAGCCTCCGCCCCTCGCCCCGGCCTCGCCCGCCCGCTTTCGTTGATCATGGACTAGTTGGGGTGTTCGATCATGAACGAGGTCCAACAACTCCATGATCAACGGAAGCAGTGCGCGGCGGTTGGCGGCAAGCGCGACGCTAGCGCGGCGTCAGGGTGCCGACCGAGAGCAGCACGATGAGCACGACGCCCAGCCCGATGCGGTAGATCACGAACGGCAGGAAGCTGTTGTTCGCGACATACCTCAGCAGCCACGCGATCACGGCGTAGCCGACGACGAAGGCGATCAGCGTCGCGGTGATCGTCGGCCCCCACGCCGAGGTCTTGTCGTCACCGATCTTCAGCGCTTCGAACAGTCCCGAGATCAGTACGGCGGGCACGGCCAGCAGGAACGAGTACCGCAGGGCCGCCTCGCGCGTGTAGTTCATGAAGAGGCCCGCCGAGATCGTGGCCCCCGACCGCGAGACGCCAGGCAGCAGCGCGCACGACTGCGCCAGGCCGAAGATCAGCCCGTCGCGTACCGACAGGTCCTTCACGGTCCGCCGGCGAGCCCCGACCCGGTCGGCCACCAGCAGCACGATGCCGATGACGATGAGCGCCGCCGCGATGAGCCGCAGGTCCCGGGCGGCCGTGGTGATCTGGTCCTTGAACGCCAGCCCGAGGATCCCGATCGGGATCGTGCCGATGATGACGTACCAACCCATCCGCGCGTCCAGGTTGCCGCGCAGCTCCGGCTTCACCAGCGACCGGCACCAGGTGGAGATGATGCGCCCGATGTCCTTCCGGAAGTAGATGAGCACCGCGGACTCCGTGCCCAGCTGCGTGACGGCGGTGAACGCCGAGCCCGGGTCGTTCCAGCCAGCGATCGCCGACACGATCCGTACGTGCGCGGTCGACGAGACCGGGAGGAACTCGGTCAGCCCTTGGACCAGCCCGAGGATCACTGCTTCGAACCAGCTCACTGGACAACCCCTGAGATCTCGGCGGCCTCGACGACCGTACGCAGCATGGCCATCCGCTCCTCGAGCGAGGTGGCTTGAGAGGACACCGTCAACGTGGTGACCCCGGCGGCGGCATAGGCGGCGATGCCGTCGGCGATCCGCTCCTTGGGTCCCAGCAGCGACGTCTGGTCGATGAAGTCGAAGGGTACGGCGGCCGCGGCCTTGGCGTACTCGCGGTCCAGGAACGCGTCCTGCACCTGTCCCGCTGCCTCCTCGTACCCCATTCGCACGGCCAGCTGGTTGTAGAAGTTCTTCTCCCGGCTGCCCATCCCCCCGATGTACAGGGCGGCGTACGGCCGGACCGACGCCGTGCAGGCCTCGAGGTCCGACCCCACCACCACCGGCACCGTCGGCACCACGTCGAACCCGTCGAGGGTGAACCCCACCTTCGCCCGCCCCGCCGCGACGTGCGCGAGGGCTTCCGCCGCGAACGCTGGGCTGAAGAAGATCGCCAGCCAGCCGTCCGCGATTTCCCCGGCGAGCTCGAGGTTCTTCGGCCCGACCGCGGCCAGGTACACCGGGATCGACTCGCGGACCGGGTGCACCGTGAGCTTCAGCGCCTTGCCGGGGCCGTCCGGCAGCGGCAGCGTGAAGAACTCCCCCGACGCGCGCACCGTCTTGCGTGCCAAGGCATCGCGCACGATCGCCACGTACTCCCGGGTCCGGGTCAGCGGCTTGTCGAAGCGCACCCCGTGCCAACCCTCGGAGACCTGCGGGCCGGAGACGCCGAGGCCAAGCCGGAACCGGCCGCCCGAGAGCGTGTCGAGGGTCGCCGCGGTCATCGCCGTCATGGCCGGTGTCCTGGCCGGGATCTGGAAGATCGCCGACCCGACGTCGATGCGCTCGGTGTGCGCCGCGATCCAGGTCAGGATCGTCGCCGCGTCCGACCCGTACGCCTCGGCCGCCCAGACCACTGCGTAGCCGAGCCGGTCGGCCTCCTGCGCCAGGACCAGGTTGTCTGCGTCGTTGCCGGCACCCCAGTAGCCAAGATTGATCCCGAGCTTCACCGTGCCTCCGCCCACTGGCTTCCGTGTCGAGGGACTCTATCCGGAGCAGGCTGGGTAACCTCCGTAGGCATGGAACAGCGTCGACTCGGCCGCAGCGGTCTCCAGGTGTCCAGGATGGGGCTGGGGACGATGACCTGGGGCCGCGACACTGACGAGCACGAGGCCCGTGACCAGCTCACCGCCTTCGTCGACGCCGGCGGCACCCTCGTGGACACCGCGGCCGGCTACGCCGACGGCGACAGCGAGAGCCTGCTCGGCACGCTGCTCCGCGACGGCGTCGACCGCGACGACCTGGTGATCGCCACCAAGGGCGGCATCTCCCGGCGCAGCGGTTTCCGGGTCGTCGACACCTCGCGACGCACCCTGCTCGCCGAGCTCGACCAGTCGCTCCAGCGCCTGGGCACCTCGCACGTCGACCTCTGGCAGGTCCACACCTGGTCGTACGGGACCGAGCTCGACGAGACCCTCGGTGCCCTCGACACCGCCGTCGCCAGCGGCCGCACCCGCTATGTCGGCGTGTCCAACTACGCCGGCTGGCAGACCGCCCGCGCCGCGACCTGGCAGCTCGCCTGGCCCGGTCGTGCGCCGATCGTCTCGACCCAGGTCGAGTACTCCCTCATCGAGCGCGGCGTCGAGCGCGAGGTCGTACCCGCCGCGCGCGAGCTCGGTCTCGGTCTGCTCCCCTGGTCCCCCCTCGGTCGCGGGGTGCTCACGGGTAAGTACCGGACCGGGACACCAGCGGACTCGCGCGCCGCGGCCGCCCACTACGCCGCCTTCATCGAACGCGTGCTCACCCCCGAAACCGAACGCATCGTCGCCGCCGTCTGCACCGCCGCTGACGGGCTCGGCCTGGCTCCGCTCGAGGTCGCCCTCGCCTGGGTCCGCGACCGGCCCGGGGTCGTCGCGCCCATCGTCGGAGCACGTACCGCCGCCCAGCTCCGTGGGTCGCTGCAGGCCGAGAGCATCACCCTCCCCGACGAGATCCGGGCCGCCCTGGACGAGGTGTCGCGGCCGGCCAGCGGCTATCCCGAGCGCAGCGAGGACCAGCACCGCGACGAGGAGCAGCGCTGAACGTCGTCCAGATCCTCGAGCGCGCCGGTCTCGACGGACACACTGCCCTCCCGCGCGACGTCGTCCTGGCCGCGGCGCCGCTGACGCAGCTCGAGGACGCCTGCTCCGCCGGCCTCGTGGTCGCCGACGACACCTGGGTCTGTCTCGACGCACTGGCCACGGCCGAGGATGCGGTCGCGGACGAAGTCCTCGGCCTCGCGTCCGAGGGCCGGCTCGCGCTCGTCCTCGGCGACGTCCCGCCCGGTGCCGAGGCGTACGTCGTACCGGACGCGCACCGCCTCGACCTCGAGGAGCTCGCGGGGCACCTCCAGCAGGCACCCCCCGATGTACCCGTGGTCATTGCCGGAGATCCGGACGAGCTGCCCGGTCGCGCCCCGGGGGCGGCGCTGCGGGACCTCATCGAGTGGGGCGGCCTGCCGGTCCGCGACCTGCGCGCCGACCCCGCTGACGGACCAGCGCTGGGTCGGTTGCTGGCGGCACTGCGTCGCGGCGACCTGCTCGCCCCGGACTCCGCCGACCACAGCCTCGTCGTGGTCCCGTGCGGTGACGACGCCGAGATCGTGGTGCGGGTCCGGCAGCTCGTGACCGACTCGATCCCGCGCGTCTTCGGCGCCGGTCCTGGCGACATCCTCGTGCTGACACCGCTGCAGCGCGGCGCGGCCGGCCAAGCGGCCCTCGCGGATGCGCTGCCCGGCATCGACGTTCTGACGGCGCACGATGCCGCGAGGCGACAAGCCGCCGCGGTCGTGGCCTGCTTCCCCGGGCAGGCAGCCGGCGTGCTGTCGCGGGCTCTGGTCTACAGCTGCGTCCGAGCCGCAACCCGGCACGTGTCGGTCGTGACGGCGTCCGGTGACGCGCTCCCGGCTGCCGTTCGTTCCGGCGAGCTGCGTCGACGCATCACCAGGCTGGGCCCGCTGCTCGCCGCTGGGTTCGAGATCTGAGGTTGGCTAGAGCTCGAGGTCCTCGAGGTCCTCAAGGTCCTCGTCCTCGAGGTCGTCACCCAAGTCGTCCTCGTCGTCCTCGTCGTCATCCTCTTCGTCTTCGTACTCGACGACGGACATCGGGACGACCTCGTCGAACGCGTCGTACAAGGCTTCCTCGTATGCCACGAACGCATCGGCCAGATGGGCGTACGCCGCGAAGACCACGGGGTCGGCCTCGCCGGTCCGCAGCTCGGTCGCGGCAAGGTGCGCCTGGAGCGCCTCGACGAGCGCTTCGAGGCGGGTGCGAACGATCGCGGGGTCGGCCATAGGGAGGACGCTACCGGTCCTGACCCCATTCGAACCGTCGTGATGCCACGATGTGGATAGCCGGGATGTGGATAGCCGGGATGTGGAGAGCTGGGCTGTGGATGGGCGGAGGTGGACGGTGACGGAGTACGAGGTGCGCCAGCTGGTGCTCCCGCGCGGGACCTCGCGGGGCGCGGCGCGCCGACTGCTGACAGACCAGGCCGAGTACGGCGGCTGGGAGCTGTCGCGACTCCTGCTCTTCCCTGACGGGACTCGCAAGGTCTGGCTGCGCCGCCGGATCATCCGCGTCGCG
>JANYIP010000199.1 GCA_025361995.1 Streptomycetales bacterium
GTCGGCCTTTACCGCTCAGAAGGCTCGCCCGGTGGCGACGCCGGACTGGCGGTCGGACGCCCAGGAGGCGACGGCCAGCAGGCCGAGGACTGCCGTGAACAGCACGACGATGACGATGAACAGCAGCGTGATGTTCTTGGCGAAGGTGCCGGTCCGGCTGAGCAGGAGCCGTCGCTGGTACGTCACCCGGGGCACGGGTGTGGCGTGGCGTGGGGGAGCCACTCGCCGCGCCGTACGCAGGCCACTCATCGCCGGTCCCCACTCTCCTCACCCAGGGTGACAGCAGGTTAGCGGGCCGCAGCGCAATCCGCCGTTTGGGTGACCCATTCGTTACCTGATGCACCGGCGCGCCTGCGGTCGAAACGCGCGGTGGCAGCGTACAACCCAGTCCCTCCGACAGCACAGGGCGTGCGTCGGTCAGCTGTCGGGCTGCTCCGGCGCAGCCGGTGAGACCAGCCGGTAGCCGGACCCCCGGACTGTCTCGAGCAGCGGGTCGAGACCCGGCCGGTTGAGCTTGCGTCGCAGGTACCCGACGTACACGTCGACCACGTTGCTGCCCGCCTCGTGCGAGTACTCCCACACCTGGCTCAGGATCCGAGCACGCGAGATCACGTGCGTGGGCCGCCGCATGAACAGCTCGAGCAGGGCCCACTCGCGCTGGGACAGGTCGATCCGGCGGCCGGCCCGCCAGGCGATCTTCGAGAGCAGGTCGAGCCGGAGGTCACCGAACGTGAGCTCGGTGCTCGTCCGCTGGTCGGTCCGTAGGGCGGCCCGGATCCGGGCCAGCAGCTCCTCGAAGGCGAAGGGCTTGGTGATGTAGTCGTTCGCGCCGAGGTCGAGCCCGGTGACCTTGTCATCGACCTCGGCCTTGGCGGTGACGATGACGACGGGCAGGGTGGCGCTGCGGCTACGGACCGCCCGCAGCACTTCCTGCCCGGTCCCGCCGGGAAGACCCAGGTCCAGCAGGACGAAGTCCAGCTCGTTCGCTCGCGCCCGCACATGCTCGATCGCTGCTGGGGCGTCGTCGGCGACAGTGGTCGACCAGCCCTCGGCCTCCAGGCCCTTGACGAGGAACGACGCGATCCGCGGGTCGTCCTCGACGATGAGCATGTGCACCGCGTCACCCGCTCCGGGGCGGCGACGGGGTTCGCGGAAGAACGAGCGAGACCTTGGCCCCACCGAGCGCTGAGTCCGCCACGTCGACGCGACCGCCGTGAGCGTCGGCCACGGCTTTCACGATCGCCAGCCCGAGGCCGGTCCCCCCAGCGTCCCGGGCTCCGGGCCGGGCGAACCTGGTGAGGACGGCGGAGCGCGCTGCCAGTGGGATACCGGGTCCCGAGTCCTCCACCGAGAAGGCGATCCAGGCCCAGCTCGACGGGCCCCGTTGGTCAGTGGTCACGGTCAGCGCCACGGTGTCCTCGGGCCCGGTGGCCTCGATGGCATTCTCGACCAGGTTGAGCAAAGCGCCCCGGACCTTGGCGGGGTCGGCGACCACGAGGGCGTCGGGCAGCGCGCCGAGCGTCCAGGTCCGCGGTGCGATCACCCGGCTCGCCTCGAACAGGTCCGAGACGAACGAACGTACGTCGATCGCCTCCAAGCTGAGCGACTCGGGCTCCATCGCCCGGCCGAGCTGGAGCAGGCGGTCGACGAGCGTCCGCATGTGATCGAGCTCGTCGACGACGAGCTCGATGGTGGCGCTCACCGCGGCGGGGTCGTGGAGGTCGGTGCGGTCAAGGACCTCGAGCTGCCCGCGGGCGACCGTCAGTGGCGTACGCAGCTGGTGGGACACGTCCGAGAGCAGCCGACGCTGCGCGGTCACCGCGGTGTCGAGATGGTCAAGCATCGAGTCGAAGCTGCGGGCGAGCTGGCCGACCTCGTCGTCAGCAGACGTACGACCGCGAGGGTCGCCCAGGCGCCGCTGCAGGTCGCCGCGACTGATGTCGTCGGCCGCCGCGGTGATCCCACCGACCTCGCGAAGCAGCCGTCGCAGGAGCAGGAAGGCGCTGATCACGGCCGTACCCAGGGCGATCGCTGCCCCGATCAGCGACAGCAGGAGCAGCCTGGACCGCTCCTGGTCCAAGGACGAGACGTCGGTGGTGGCGATGAAGGTCGCTGCCACCCGGCCGTCGACCAGGACGGGCGCGGCGACGAGCAGGTTCGGGTAGCCGTCCAGGCTGATCCGCGAGACGGTCGAGGCCGAGGGCGGGGCCTTGAGCAGCTGCTTCACCTGGGGTAGCCGTGCGAGGTCCACCGACCCGGGGCTGCCGACGGACCCGCGGCCCTGGATGGCAACGACGACCACCTCGCCAGTGGGCAGAGTGTGACCCCGCAGGTAGGTGTTGGTGAAGCTGAAGAGGTCCTGGCCGGCCGGGCGGGCGGCGGCGGCCCTGGCGAAGCTGTGGAGCTCGGCGCCCAACGACTGCTCGGCGACGGCCTCGTAGCTGCGGGTGAAGTTCTCGACGAGGGCGAACGCGACGGCGCCGAGCACGACGGCGAGAACCAGGGCGTGCATGGCTGCGAGCCGGCCAGCCGTACGTGGTTGACGCCAGCGGATGCGACGCCGGGCGCCGCTGGGCGCACCACGTGTACTGCCCGCCGAACCTGCGACCGGCAGGACTGCGGTAGCCGGGGTTGCTGTCGGGCCCGGGCCGGCGGCGTCGAGGGGGACGATGGTGACCTGAGTGGTGGCGGTCACTGGTCACCTGTCACTGGTCACCTGGCGGGTCGTCGCTGCCACCGCTGGGATAGGGCGAGGGCGTCGGTCCGGGCGAGTGCGTCGGCTTCGGGCTCCAGCCGCCGCCTGTCCCATCACCGCCCTCGCCGTCGCCTGGCGAGGTGGGGCCGGTGACGACTACGGGCTGCTGCGCGGTCACGACCGTCACTCCCGGGTCGCTGCCTGGGTCGGACCCCGATCCGGCACGACCACCGCTCGCGGCTGTGGACCCGGTGGCTGATCCGCCCGACTTCGCGGGCGTTCCTGCGCCTCCACCCGGGGTGCTCGGGCTGGTCGGCGCGCCGAGGCTGGTCGCGACGGCGCCGTGCCCGGACCCGTGGCCGGGCGGCGTCCCCGAGCCCACCTCGAGCGAGGACGGCATCGGGATCGACGGGATGCCGCCTGGGGCAAGGACGAAGGCCGCGATGACGAACGTGCCGACAGGCGCGGCCAGGGCCCACCGTCGCCAGGGTCTGGCCAGCGCGCTCATCGAGGACCTTCGCGATCCGTTGATGCCCCAGTATGCGACGGCGCGGGTACAACCCCCGAACTGGTCACCGGCACGATCCGCAGGGCCTGCTTCGGGCAGGCGGCGGCGACGTTCTTCGCGCGCTTGGTCATCCGGCCGGCTTCGAGCGGCGCGGGGTCGACCGCCGCGTACCCCCACTGGTCCAGCGACACCCGGTCGGGGCAGCGCAGGGCGCAGATGCCGTGGCCGTCACAACGAGCGGCGTCGAGCACCAGCCGCTGGGCGCTCATGGTGCGGCCGGGAGGGGGAGTCCCGAGCTGGCCACGCACAGCCGCCCGGGGCAGGAGCCGTGGCGCGCGTGGTTGCGGACCTCGGCCTCGAAGACGGCGAGCGCGGTCTCGGCCAGCTGGACCGCCCCGTCGGGGTGAGCGCAGGCTCCTCTGCCGCGGATGGCCACGGCCAGCTCGCGGATCCGGCGGAGCTGCCGCCGTGAGGTCCGTCCCTCGACCAGGGCACGGAACCGCTCGGCCAGCTCCGGCAGCCCCAGCACGCACGGCCCGCACTGGCCGGCGCTCTGCGACGCCAGGTAGTCGAGCAGGCGAAGCGTCTCGGCCAGGCCGCAGGCCGTCTGGGCGAGCACGGCGACCAGACCGCAACCGAGCGACGTACCCGCCGCGGACAACCAGTCCCGGTCCAGCGGCATCGACCAGGCGGCCTCGCCCGGCACCCAGCTCCCGGCGTACCCGCCGAGCAGCACCGCGCGCGGGGGCTGCGTCAGACCACCCGGTCCGGCGAGCAGGTCCCGTACGCCGGTCCCGGCGACGATCTCGACCACCAGGCCGGGGCTGGCAACGGCGCCGGCGAGCGTCACCAGGGTCGACCCCGGGGCCCGCTGCGTACCCCCGGCGTTGAACCAGGCTGCCCCGAAGCGGGCGATCAGCGCCACGTGGGCGTACGTCTCCGCGTTCGATACCAGGGTGGGACGTCCACCCACACCGACCGCCGCGACTGGTATCGGGCGCAGGGACGGAACCGGGCCGCGACCCTCGAGCACGGACACCACCGCGCTGGACTCCCCGGCGAGGTACGCGGCCGGGGAGTCGACCACCCGGATCGAGACGGCGCCGTCGCAGCCGGCAGCCCGCCGTTCGGCCACCGCGGCGAGCAGGGCGCTGGTCGACGCCGTCCTGGCGCTGTGCAGGTAGACGATCAGGTCGCGGGTGCCGAGGACGTTCGCAGCGAGGACCGCACCGTCGAGCACGAGGTGCGGACGCAGCTCCAGCAACGTGACGTCCTTGCGGCTGGCCGGCTCGCTCTCGCTCGCGTTGACCACGACCACGGCCGTTCCAGCTCGCGACGCCGCGAGCTGGATCTTCCGCGCGAAGGGGAAGCTCCCCCCACCACGGCCGGTGAGCCCGCTGGCTACCAGCTCGTCGAGGGTGATCGTGGCGGGGCGCTCGCCCAGTCTGCTCTGGTGCGCCTGCAGGGTCTCCATGCCCTCGCTGGCCACCGGCCCGGCCAGCAGCCGCGTCCCGGGTGAGCCAGCCGTCCCGAACGGGACGACAGGGGCCGCCGCATGCATCGTGCTCATCGCTGTCCACTCCAGAGATATCGGGTCACGGCCAGCCCGCCTACAGCGAGTCCGGTGGCCACGTACGCCAG
>JANYIP010000220.1 GCA_025361995.1 Streptomycetales bacterium
GGCGTTCGGTCGTGCGCCGCGGACATCGCAGCAGCCACCGGACTCACCCGCTCGACCGCCAGCACCTTGGTCGACGCCCTGCTGTCCGGCGGCCTCATCCGTGAGCTCGAGCCCGAGACGCGGTCTGGCGCGGGACGCCCAGCCACCGGCTTGGTCCTGGCGGCCGACGGAGCTGCCGGCCTCGGGCTCGAGATCGGCGTCGACTACCTCGCGTCCTGCGTGGTCGACCTAGCAGGGGGCATCCGGCACCGCAACGTCGTACTCGGTGACCAGCGGGGACGCAGCCCCGCCGCCGTGCTGGCCGAGGTCGTCGAGCTCGCTGCCCTCGCGCATGAGAGCAGCCGTCGCCAGGGTGTACGTGTCGCCGGGGCCCGGCTGGCGGTACCCGGCCTGGTCGACCCGAGCGAGGGGCGGCTGCGGCTCGCCCCGAACCTGGGCTGGCACGACGTCGACGTGCTCGGGGCGCTGCGGGCCGACCCTCGGTTGGCCGAGCTCGAGGTCGCGGTGGACAACGAGGCCAACCTCGCTGCGCTCGGCGAGCTCTACCGCGGCGGCGCCGGTGGGGCGCAGAGCTTCGTCCAGCTGTCCGGCGAGATCGGGGTCGGGGCCGGCATCGTGCTGTCGGGGCGGCTGTTCCGCGGGACGCACGGCTGGGGCGGCGAGATCGGTCACCTGGCCAGCTGGCCCGACGGTCCATCCTGCGGCTGCGGCTCGCGCGGCTGCCTCGAGCAGATCGCCGGCCAGGAGGCGATCCTGCGCGCGGCGAGGCTGCGCAGGCCGGCCGGCACCACGATGGCCGGCCAGCCCGGCCGCGACCAGCTCGTCGAGCTGGCCCAGGCCGGCCGACCGAGCCTGCTGACGGCGCTCGAGCACGCCGGGACTGCGCTGGGCATCGCGGTGGCCGGAGTGGTCAACCTCATCGACGTCGACACCGTCGTGCTCGGGGGCCTGTACGCCACCCTCGCGCCCTGGATCCAGCCGCCGGTCGAACGGGAGATCGCCAGCCGAGTACTCGCCCACCCGTGGTCACCCGTCCAGGTCACCGTCTCCCAGCTCGGCGGCGACGCCGCGATCCTCGGCGGGGCGGGCGCGGTGCTCGCCGACCTGCTCGCCCACCCCGCAGCGTGGCTGGGCTGACCCAGCGCCCCCGGCGTTCCGCGGCGGTCGTCCTCTGCTTCTAGCCACTAGCGTTGCGGGCTGTGCAGGATGCGACGGAACAGGCGCTGCGGCGGGTGAACGCCGTCCGGTACGTCCTGCCGCTGCGCGAGGGAGGTTCGCTGCCGGCCCTGGTCGAGGCCGACGACCTCGGGACGTACGTGATGAAGTTCCGTGGCGCCGGGCAGGGACCCAAAGCGCTGGTCGCCGAAGTCGTGGTCGGAGAGCTCGGGCGGCGCCTCGGCCTACCGGTCCCCGAGCTCGTGGTCAGCGTCCTGGACCCCGACCTCGCCCCGGCCGAGCCGGACCAGGAGGTCCAGGACCTCCTGCGCGCCAGCGTCGGTGACAACCTCGGCATGGACTACCTGCCGGGATCCCTCGGCCTCGACGTCGCAGTCGACCGGATCGACCCCGACCTGGCCGCCCGCGTCGTGTGGTTCGACGCGCTCGTGCAGAACGTCGACCGGTCGTGGCGCAACCCGAACCTGTTGCGCTGGCACGGTTCGGTCTGGTTGATCGACCACGGGGCCGCGCTGTACTTCCACCACAACTGGTCCCGCCAGGTCGACCCGGCCACCCGTCCGTACCCGGGCGCCGCCGACCACGTCCTGCTCCCGGTCGCCGGTCCGCTGAGCTCGGCGCACGAGGAGTTGGCCGGACTCGTCACCGCAGACACCCTCGCCGACGTCGTGGCGCTCATCCCCGACGGCTGGCTCGCCACCGACACGGCGTTCGCCAGCACGGCCCAGGCCCGGCAGGCGTACGTCGACGTCCTGCTCGCCCGAGTGGCAGCTCCCCACACCTGGCTCGACGCCGTGGAGGTGCTCCGTGCTGCACGCGTATGAGTGGGCCGTCCTGCGCGTCGTGCCGCGGGTGGAGCGCTGCGAGTTCGTCAACGTCGGGGTGCTGGTGTACTGCCAGGCGCTGGACTACCTGGCAGCCGCGGTCACCGACGACCTGAGCCGGGCCCTCGCTCTCGACCCGGCCCTGGACGTCGAGACCACCCGGCGGCACCTCGAGGGCGTTCGCGCCCTGTGTGCCGGTGAGCCGAGCGCCGGCGACAACGGGCGACGGCCGGTGGGCGACCGGTTCCGCTGGCTGGTCGCGCCACGCAGCACCGTGCTGCAGCCCTCACCCGTGCACACGGGGCTGTCCGACGACCCGGCTGCGATCCTCGCCGAGCTCTTCGACGCCATGGTGACCCCGCTGCCGCCGCCGGCCCGCTAGCTGCTGGACGCGCTCGCCCGAGCTGCGGCCGCCGCCGCAGCAGCAGCCGCGGACCGCTCGAACTGCGACTGCAGCACGGGCAGGGTCGGCTCGGTCGTGAACTGACCGTTCATCACGCGATCGGCCAGGACGGGGGGGAACAGCGCGCGCAACGTCGCCTCGAAAGGGTGACCGTCCAGGGGCCACTTCAGCGCGACGACCCGGGTCTGCGGACCCGATCCGATCACGGTGGCCCGCACCGGCAGCTGACTCGCCGTCGACACCCCGACGATGCCGTCGGAGATCGCGAAGCCCTCGCAGTCCAGATAGAGGTAGAGGTAGTGACCGTCCGTCGACGCACCCAGGACGTCCACGCCGCAGTACAGCTGGCCCAGGTGCGACCCGAATCCGCTCGCCCATGCGGGATCGGTGTCGAAGAACTGGCGCAGAGCGTCAGCCTGGGTGAGCACCGGAGCCGCCCGCTCGCTCGGGGATGCCGTCGGCGCAGGAGACGACGCCGATGGCGACTGCGTCGTGGCCGCGGACGGTCCGGGGCCGATCGCGGTGCCGGCCGCCCGGTGGATGTGCGCGAACGCGCCCAGACCGGCTACGACCAGGGCCGAGACCGCGGCTGCCACCAGCACCGTGGTCAGCACCCGCCGTCCCGCCGTGACCGGCAACGGACCCGGCAGCTGACCCGACGGCTCGACGGCTGGGTCGATCTGCTCAGCGCGGTCGGCGAGCATGGCCCGTACGCGGTCTTCCAGGTCCCCGGTCATGGCCGTCCTCCTACCTTCTCGGCGCCGTCGTCCTGCACGGCGATGACAGCGCGCAGCCGCGCGAGGCCTTTGGCGTTCTGACTGCGTACGGTCCCGACGGACACCCCGAGCAGCGCGGCGACCTCACGCTCGGGCAGGTCCTCGTAGTAGCGCAGCACCAGCACTGCGCGCTGCCGGGGCGGTGCGCTCTGCAGTGCCCGCCACATGCGGTCGCGCTCGGCCAGCTCGTCGGCCCGGTCCGGCGCCGAGGCCGGCTCCGGCGGTGCTCGCCAGGGGAGCTCACGGATCCTCGACCGGTGACGCCATCGGCTGACGGCCGCGTTGACCAGGGCTCGGTTGAGGTAGGCGTCGACGTCGTGCACGCCACCGCGCTCCAACCGCTGCCAGCTGCGGCCGAGCACGTCCTGGACGAGATCCTCGGCCGCGCCGCGGTCCCCGGTCAGCAGGTACGCGCGGCGGAGCAGCTGCGGGTAGCGCCCCCGCACGTACTCCGCCACGTCTTGCACGGGACACCCCCTATGGACCCTATGGACCCTGTAGACGCGTCCACCTGTGGACCCGTTCCTACCGCTCCGTCGGGTGAATGACGCACGAATGCGCCCTCACTATGCCCGCTCGACCCGGGCGGGCTGTGCTACGGGGACGTACCGTGGGCAGATGGTGGCAACCGGCCCGGGCGACAGCGGTCGCGACGAGGTCGACCCGCTCGCCATGCTCGACCTGCTCGACGACGGACGCGGCCCGGAGCGGCTCTCGCGGCGCCCCGTGGCGCTCGCGAGGATCGGACAGATGCCGACCCTCTCCCACGTCGGCCCCCGTGGACGGTTCGCCCTCGCCGTGCTGGCTGTCGCCGCACTCGTCGTGGGCACGGCCGTCGTCGGCCGCCAGCCGCACCAGGCTCCAGTAGCCGGCCCACGACCGGCTGCGGTAGTGCTGACGCCGTCCACCCACGACGTCCAGCTGCTGCTCGACCAGTACAGCTACACCGCCGACAAGGACGTGTTCAGCCTGCAGCTCAGCCTTGTCAACTACGGCACGGCGGCGGTCGACGTGCTGGCCACCCGGCTGCCGCAGGCCGGCGCGCGACCGATCCCCGGCCCGGGCGGTGACCGTCCGTTCGCGGCCCCGATCACCTTGGTACCCAACCTGTCTGCGCCGATCTCGGTCCCGGTCCGGGTCACCTGCCCGGGGGTGCTGACGGCGCCCCTGGCCGACCACATCGACGTGACGCTCGGCCGGTCAGCGCGCCCGCAAGAGGTGGTTCGCCTGGCACTGGCGCCGCTCGGGAGCCTGCTCGACGACGCCCGGCACGCCGCCTGCGGAGTGTCGTCAGCCTCCGCAGCCGTGTACCCGATGTTCGTGGCTGGATCGGTCCGTGCGGTCCGGACCGGGATCACCTCGACCCTGCGGGTCGAGGACGTCGGCGACGCCGCCGCCTCCGTCATGGTCCTCGGTGCCGCGCCGGCAAGCGTCGAGGTCAGTGCAGTCGGCGGCCCGGTCGGGCGGGCCTTGACCATCACCGAGGGGACGTCTGCCCTGGTGACACTGCGCTGGCGGATCCTCGACTGCGTCGCGGCGGAAGAGGTGCGCTGGCCGACCCTGCGGCTGTCCATCACCGTGCCGACCTCGACGGCCACGAACTCGTACGGGTTCGACTCGGACTTCGGCGCACAGTGGCGCGCTGCCCTCACCGCCGCCTGCCAGAACTAGCGGCCAGGACTAGTCATGAAGCCCTAGGGAGTCAGCGCCGCCGTCAGCACGCGCAGGGCTGCGGCCCGGTCACCCGTGAGGGTGATCCGCGGGTCGGTCGGGTTGATCCGCCGCCACAGAAGCAGGAACAGATCGGCGGCCGAGGCCGTCACGGTCACCTCGGCACGACCCAACGGTTGCACTCCGTCGTGCCCGAAGAGCCAGCTGGCCCCGGTCTCCGCGACCCGCAGTCGGACGGCATCGGTGAGCGGCTCGATGCGACCCAGGCGTACCTGCCGGGGGAACATGACCGTCACGACCTCGTCGACGCCGTCCTGCGCCAGGTCGGTCGTCAGCCGGGGCTGCTGGTCCAGCGCGGCCAACGCGTCCCAGCGGTGCACCGCGGTCTCGAGCGCCTGCCGACGTACCCAGAAGTCCACCAGTCGCGGCCGCGGGCCGAAGCCCCAGCACTCCTGCCCGGGGGTTGCTTCCCGCAGCGTCGCGAGCAGCTCCTCGACCCCCGCGGTGAACCAGGCCGCGATGGCGGTCGGGTCGCTCGGCGGCGGCGGCTCGTCGGCCAGGGCACCGGTACGGACGACCTCGGCCGCCCACCGGTGGACCGAGCCCAGGTGGCCGACGAGGTCGAGCACGGTCCAGCCTGGGCAGCTGGGCACGTCGGTGGCCAGCGCACCCGAGTCCAAGCCACTCACGGTCGAAGCGAGTGCGTCGGCATCAGCAGCCAGCCGGTCGAGGAGCACGTCGTAGGCCAGCGGCATGGGCCGAACGTTACTGCGGACGCCGTCTAAGGTCGGCGAGGTGGACGCCTCGCCCCCTCGACTGGTCACCCTGGTGCTCTGCCTGCCGGACGGAACAGTCCTCGGCGCGCTGCCAGCGCAGGAGATGCCCATCGGCTGGTGGCCGGAGGTGTCGGACGTCGTCGCCGCGACCCGAGCCACCTACGGGTTGGACGTCATCGTCCTGCGCCTCCTCCGGGCCGAGCTGCGGCAACCTCCAGGCGGAGCGGTGACCTATCTCGCCGAGGTCACCAGCGTCCCCCTCCCCGCCGTACCGCTCGCATCCGTCTCGGGGGACCCGATCGCGGAGCAGCCGTACCGGCAGACCTGGGCCAGACCCGGCGGTCCGGCCACCCACGTCGCCTGGGCCGAGCACGAGCTGACGAGGCTTGGCGTCAGTCGCCGCGGACCGCCGCAGCAGATCCGTACCTGGAACCTGTCAACCCTGTGGCGGTTCCCCGTCGCGGTCGGCACCCAGGACAGCACCGCCGCATGGCTCAAGGTTGTGCCGCCGTTCTTCGCCCACGAGGGCGCGCTGATGGAACGGCTGGAACAGCTCAACCCGGCCGTGATCCCCGCGGTGCTTGCCACGGACGGTCCGCGCCTGCTCCTGGCCGAGCTCGCCGGCCACGAGCTCTACGAGGCGCGGATGCCCGAGCTGCTGAGCATGGTCGACCTGCTGGTCGGTCTGCAGGTCACCTGGTCGACTCGGCTCGACGAGCTCGGTGCCCTCGGACTCCCCGACTGGCGGGCGGCGTCGTTCCCGCGGCTCGCCGAGCACGCCGTGGCCGCGACCGCCGACCTCGATGCCGGCACCCGGGAGCTCCTGCACGACCTGCTGGCCGGTCTGCCCGACCGCTTCGACGCGTTGGCGACGTGCGGGGTCCCGGAGACGTTGGTGCACGGCGACTTCCACCCGGGCAACCTGCGCAGCGCGAGCTCCAGCGATGCCGCCGACCTGCGCCTGTACGACTGGGGCGACGGCGGTGTGGGCCACCCGCTGCTCGACCAGGCCGCCTTCCTTCAGCGCCTGTCCGAGCCCGACCAGGCGGTGGCGCAGGAGCACTGGGCCCGGCTGTGGCGAGCGGCCGTCCCGGGGTGCGAACCGGAGCGGGCCGCAGCGCTGCTCGCCCCGGTGGCAGCGCTGCGCCAGGCGTTGATCTACCAGATGTTCCTCGACAACATCGAGCCTGACGAGCAGGTGTACCACCGCGACGACCCGGCCCAGTGGCTGCTCCGGGCCGCGCAGCGATTCGCTCGGGAGGGCAAGTCGACGTAAGTTCGGAGCACACCTCCCACCGAGCCTCAGGTCGAAAGAAGCCCCTCATGCAGACCCGCTACCTCGGTACTCGCCGCCTCGCCGTCTCGGCCCTCGGGCTCGGGTGCATGGGCATGAACGAGTTCTACGGAGCGGGTGACGAGGCCGAGTCGGTCGCCGTCATCCACGCCGCGCTCGACGGCGGCTGCACGTTCCTCGACACCGCCGACATGTACGGCCCGTTCACCAACGAACGCCTCGTCGGCCAGGCGATCGCCGGCCGCCGGGACGAGGTGGTGGTCGCCACCAAGTTCGGCAACGAGCGCCGGGCCGACGGGTCGCGGGTCGGCATCAACGGCCGGCCTGAGTACGTCCGCGCCGCCTGCGACGCGTCGCTGGAGCGGCTCGGGGTCGATCACATCGATCTGTACTACCAGCACCGCGTGGACACCAGCGTCCCGATCGAGGAGACCGTCGGTGCGATGGCGGAGCTCGTCGCCGCAGGCAAGGTCACCCACCTCGGTCTGTCCGAGGCGGCCGCCGACACGATCCGCCGGGCGAACGCGGTGCACCCCATCACCGCCCTGCAGACCGAGTACAGCCTCTGGACCCGTGACCCCGAGGACGAGATCCTCGGTGTGGTGCGCGACCTCGGCATCGGCTTCGTCGCGTACAGCCCGCTGGGCCGCGGGTTCCTGACCGGCCGGTTCACCTCCGTCGACGACCTGCCCGACGGCGACTTCCGGCGGGTGAACCCGCGCTTCCAGGGCGAGAACTTCCAGCGCAACCTCGACGTCGTCACCCAGGTGCACGCCATCGCCGCCGAGATGGGCTGCAGCCCCGGTCAGCTGGCGATCGCCTGGCTGCTGGCCCAGGGCGACGACATCGTCCCGATCCCGGGGACCAAGCGGCTGAGCTACCTCCAGGACAACCTCGGCGCGGTCGACGTCTCGCTGACGCCGCAGGACCTGGCCCGGATCGATGAGGTCGCCCCGGCGGGTTTCGCGGTCGGCGACCGGTACGCGGACATGAGCTCGATCAGCCGCTGATGCGCCGGCTCCTGGCCGCCGCGCTGGCCGGCGCGAGCGCCCTGGCACTGGTGCTTGCCGGGGTCGCCTGGTGGACCTCGAACACCGCGCTCGACACCGACCGCTTCGTCGCAGTCGTCGGCCCGGTGATCGACCAGCCACCGGTACGGGCCGCCATCACGACCACTGTCAGCAGCCAGCTGACCGCCCTGGTCGGCGTCCCGGCGCTCGAACCCGTGATCGCCGGCGAAGTCGGCACCGTCGTGGACGGCCCGCAGTTCCGGCCGGTCTGGCTCGCCGCCCTGACCCTCGCGCACCGGGACGTGGTCACGGCGCTGACCGGGCCGCAGGGTGCGGTCACCACTGTCAGCGGCGGCAAGGTGTCGGTGGACCTCATCGAGGTCGTTGCCCAGGTCCTGTCCCGGCTGCCCGCCCCGGCGACCGCCGTCCTCGGCCGTGGCCGCTCCCTGCACGGGACGACCGGGACCTCGGCGGCCCAGGTCCGCGCCGCGGTCGCGACGTACCTCGGGCACCCGCTGCCTGCGGGGTTCGCCCTGGTCCCGTTGATGGACGCCAGCACGCTGGACCACGCCCGGACCGGGGTGCAGGCGCTGAACGGGTCGGTCTGGGTCCTCGGCGCCGCCGGCATCCTGGCGCTTGCCGCTGCGCTGGTGGTCTCCCGCCGGCGGCGCCGCACGGTCGGTCAGGTGGCGCTGTGGGGGGCGGCCTTCACGGCGCTGGCGTACCTCGGTCTGCGCCAGGTCTCGGGGCTGGCCACTGACGCGCTCCCGGCCGGCGGAGTGCGTCCGGTCGTCACAGCGGTCGTGACGGCGCTCTTCGACA
Source organism: Streptomycetales bacterium (assembly GCA_025361995.1). Taxonomy (GTDB): domain Bacteria; phylum Actinomycetota; class Actinomycetes; order Prado026; family Prado026; genus JANYIP01. The sequence goes on from JANYIP010000220.1 coordinate 8,753, forward strand.
GCCTGTGGGTGCCGGCGCTCGTGCTCTGCATCGCCGGGATCCTCGTTGGCATCGTCGGCTACCTCCCGCGAAGTCGCTAGAGTCCGGAAGATGAATGAGCACGAGATCCTTGACCGCGTCCGCAGCCTCGTCGACGAGGAGCACCAGCTGCGTGCCCGTACCGCAGCCGGCGAGCTCTCGACCGAGGAGGAGCAGGCTCAGCTGAAGCAGCTCGAAGAGGCGCTCGACCAGGCCTGGGACCTGCTGCGCCAGCGCCGGGCACGGCAGGAGTTCGGGGCCAACCCCGACAGCGCGGCGGCCCGACCAGTCACCGAGGTCGAGGGCTACCTGCAGTGAGCTCTGCGTCGCCGGACTCGGCGTGAGCTCAGGTCGCGCCGACCTGGTCATCACCGGGGCGCAGGTCTACGGAGCCGACGGCTGGTCCTCGGCGCTGGCGGTCCGCGACGGGTGCATCGTCGCGATCGGCACCGAGGACGAGGTACGGGACCAGGTCGGCTCCGCGGTCGACGCACTGCACCTGCCCGGCCGGCTGGTGCTGCCTGGCTTCGGCGACGCCCACGTCCACCCGCCGAACGCGGGGCGAAACCTGCTCACCATCGCCCTGGACCTGCACTCCGGTAGGACCGAGTACCTGGCGGTGATCGCGGCGTACGCAGCGGCGAACCCCGAGGTCGAGTGGATCAGCGGTGGCGGCTGGGCGATGGAGTACTTCCCCGGCGGCCTGCCGACCAAGGAGGACCTCGACGCGATCGTCCCCGACCGGCCGGTGTTCCTCTACAACCGGGACGTGCACGGGGCCTGGGTCAACTCCCGCGCCCTGGAGATCGCCGGCATCGACCGGCTGACGCCCGACCCCGCTGACGGCCGGATCGAGCGCGACCCGGTGACGGGCGAGCCGACCGGCACGCTGCACGAGGGCGCCGCCTACAGCCTGGCCGACCGGTTCCTGCCCGAGCCGGCCCAGGCCGACTGGGAGGCAGCGATCCTGGCGGCCCAGCGCCACCTGCACAGCCTCGGGATCACCGCCTGGCAGGACGCCTGGGTCACCCCCGGGACCCAGCAGGCGTACCTCGCGCTGGCCGGCGACGGCCGGCTGACGGCCCGGGTGACCGGGGCGCTGTGGTGGGAACGCGCCGAGGGCCTGGAGCAGATCCCGTCCTTGCTCGCGCGCCGGGAGGACGCCACCGCACGCGGCGCCGGCCGGTTCCTGCCGAGCACGGTCAAGATCATGATCGACGGCGTCCTGGAGAACTTCACCGGTGCGCTGCTCGAGCCGTACTGCGACGGCTGCGGCGGCCACACCGACAACTCCGGGATCGCCTTCCTCGACCGGGATGAGCTGGCCGAGGCGGTCACCGCTCTCGACGGCCACGGCTTCCAGGTGCACATGCATGCCATCGGGGACCGGGCCGTCCGCAACTGCCTCGATGCGGTCGAGGCAGCGCGCACCGCCAATGGCGACAGCGACCACCGCCACCACATCGCGCACATCCAGCTCGTGCAACCGGTCGACGTACACCGCTTCGCCGCTCTCAGCGTGACGGCGAACTGCCAGGCGTACTGGGCCCAGTCGGAGCCGCAGATGGACGAGCTGACTCTGCCCTACCTGGGCGCCGATCGGGCCCGGCTGCAGTACCCGTTCGGTGACCTGCGGCGCTCCGGTGCCCGGCTGGCGATGGGCAGCGACTGGCCGGTCACGACGGCGAACCCGCTGGAGCAGATCGAGGTCGCGGTCACCCGGGTGGACCCGGAGAACCGGGCCAACCCGCCGTTCCTGCCCGGCCAGCGGCTCACGCTGGCCGAGGCGGTCGGCGCGTTCACGGCCGGGTCTGCGTACGTCAACCACGACGAGGACGACTCGGGCACGATCGAGGTCGGCAAGCGGGCCGACCTGGCGATCCTTGACCGCAACATCTTTGACCGCAACACCTTCGCCGAGCGTGCTGACCCAGTCGCCGAAGCCCGGGTCGAGATGACCCTGGCGTCCGGCCAGGTCGTGTACGCACGCTGACTCCTCGGCGCTAGCCTGCGGCGATGGACGATGACGAGCTCGACGCAGCGCTGGACGCACGTGAACGGCTGACGAGGCCGGACGGCTGGGCGGTGAGCAGCATCGACGCCGAGTCCCTCGGCGACGACGACCCCGCTCCCACGCTGATGCTCGACCCGGACGGCACCGTCACCGGGAGCACCGGCGTGAACCGGTTCCGCGGGACGTACGAGCTGAGCGACGCCGCGCTCGAGATCGACTCACTCGTCAGCACCCGGATCGCCGGCTCCCCCGCAGCGACGGAGGTCGAGCACCACTTCCTGGAGGTGCTGGCCGAGCCGCTCGTCGTGCGGTGGGACCACGCGACCCTCGTCCTGGAGTCCGATGCCGGCCAGCTGCGACTGGAGCCCGCGCCCGACGAGATCAGCGACCACTTCACCGACGACGAGCTCGGCTGAGGTTCCGGGCGCGCATTCCCAGCCAACTCCCAGGTTGCTCGGGGGCTGCTCGCAGGATGCCCGACGAGGGTGGGTGTCCTGTGTGGCTGGCGCCGCGGCGACGTCGTGCCGCAGCCGGGTCAGGTGTCGGGAGGGTACGTGGCAGAGCAGTCCCCCAAGCCGAAGAGGCCCAGCGGGCGGAGGTGGCGGGTTGTCGTACCCGTCGTCGTCCTCGTCCTCCTCGCCGGCGTGGGCACCGCCGCCTGGGCCATGAACCGCTCGTCGGCGTCCGCCGCCACCGCGGCCGTGACCTACCGCTCGGTCACCGTCTCGACCGGGAACGTCCGCGAGTCGGTCACCGCCTCCGGCACCATCGAGCCGGCCACCACCTCAGACCTGGCCTTCACCGCCTCGGGCGAGATCACCGGGGTTTACGTCGCACCGGGCCAGAGAGTCGCCAAGGGCCAGAAGCTGGCCACCTTGTCGTCCGCCTCGCTGACCAGCCAGGTCGCCCAGGCCGAGGCCACGCTCGCCAGCGACGAGGCACGCCTGTCCACGGACCAGACCGCGAGCGCGTCGTCGGCCCAGATCGCCTCTGACGAGGCCGACATCACCGTGGCGAAGGCTCAGCTCGTGGACGCCAAGACCGCCCTCGCCGGGGCAACCCTGACATCGCCGATCGCCGGCACGGTCACCGCGGTCAACATCACAGTCGGCGAGCAGAAGGGCAGCTCGTCCTCAGCATCCAGCTCAGGGTCCAGCTCAGGGTCGGGTTCGGGGTCGGGCTCCGGTTCCGGGTCGGCGTCCGGGTCGTCAGGCTCCGGCTCGTCGAGCACCTCGACCGGCTCGTCCTCGTCCGCCGATGTCGAGGTCATCAGCACCGGCTCGTACGTCGTCAACGCCACAGTGGACGCCACTGACGTGGCGAATGTCGCCAAGGGCGACCAGGTGACGATCACGCCGACGGGTGCGACCACGACGGCGTTCGGCCTGGTCACCTCGGTCGGCATCGTGGCCTCGGCCAGCTCGGGGACAGCGACCTTCCCGGTGGTCGTCGCGGTCACCGGCAGCCCGACCGGCCTGTACGCCGGCGGCACGGCTGACCTTGCCATCACGTACAAGCAGGTCAGCAACGTGCTGGTCGTTCCGACCCTCGCGATCACCCGCACCAGCGGCAAGTCGTACGTGACCGTCAGCAAGAACGGCACCAAGTCGCAGCAGCTCATCACGGCCGGCCTCAGCTCGGGCGGATCGACCGAGGTCCTGACCGGGCTGTCCGACGGCGACACCGTGGTGATCGCCGTCCGCATCCCGACCGGGACCGGCGCCGGTACCCGCGGCGGGACCGGTGGTTTCGGGGGCGGCTTCGGAGGCGGGACCGGAGGCTTCGGCGGCGGGGCCGGCGGGTTCGGTGGCGGCACTGGTGGCGGCACTGGTGGCGGCACTGGTGGCGGCACTGGTGGCGGCACCGGTGGCGGGAACGGCTGATGACCGTCGTTCTCGCGGAACCGCTCGCGATCCCGGCCGACGAACGGGTCATCGCGTTGGTGGATGTCCGCAAGGTCTATCGCAGCGGCTCGCTCGAGGTCGAGGCGCTGCGCGGGATCACCCTGGACATCTCCCCTGCCGAGTACGTCGCAGTGATGGGGCCGTCCGGCTCAGGGAAGTCGACCTTGATGCACATCCTCGGCTGCCTCGACGTGCCGACTGCGGGCACCTTCCACCTGGCCGGCGACGACGTCAGCGCCCTGTCCGAGGACGAGCTCGCCGACATCCGCAACCGGCGGATCGGCTTCGTCTTCCAGCAGTTCAACCTGCTGCCGTCCTTGTCCGCCTGGCGCAACGTCGAGCTCCCCCTCGCGTACGCCGGAGTCCACCGGCACGAGCGGCGCAGGCGCGCCGTCGCCGCGCTCGAGCAGGTCGGCCTCGGCGACCGTGTCGAGCACCGGCCGGGCGAGCTCTCCGGCGGTCAGCAGCAACGGGTGGCGGTCGCCCGTGCGCTGGTCACCGAACCCGCGCTGATCCTGGCGGACGAGCCGACCGGCAACCTCGACTCGGCCTCCACCACCGACATGCTCGCCCTGCTGGCCGAGC
>JANYIP010000288.1 GCA_025361995.1 Streptomycetales bacterium
CAGTCGACGAGCTGGCAGGACAGCGTCGACAGCGACCAGGGTCAGGCGCCACCGTCCGACGTCCCGGTGATCGACACCCTCGACGCCATCCCGTACGAAGTGGGCGAGCCCTTCGTCACGGAGGTCTTCAAGGCCGGCGGCAACGCGGACGTCGACCGGGCCTTCACCGCTCCCCCGACGACGTCAGCGCAGCTGCTGAACGCGCGCAGCTGGCTGGCTGGGCTGCTGCCCGCGCCGAAGCGGCTGCCATGGCCCGTCCTCGGCCACGGCAAGCTGGCCGACCGTGGCGAGCTCGGCGTCATCGGCTTCTGGTTGACCATCGATGGCGACAACCCCCACCTCGCGGACGCGGCGGCGCTGGACGGCTGGGCCGGCGACGCGTACGTCACCACCTCGGACGCGGGGTCGTCGTGCTTCGTGGACGATGCCCGATTCACCGATGCGGGCGCCCGGGACAAGGCGGTGGCATTCCTCGAGCCGTGGTTCAAGGCAGACGCCATCCAGGCGGGCCTCGTGGGTGCCACCGACCTGCACTTGACCGCCTGCCACTGAGTCTTCGTCACCTGAGCGGTCAGCCGCGGACGTGGCCGTCCCCCGTCACCACGTACGTGGTCGAGGTCAGCTCAGGCAGCCCCATCGGCCCTCGGGCGTGCAGCTTCTGGGTGGAGATCCCGATCTCGGCGCCGAAGCCGAACTCGCCACCGTCGGTGAACCGGGTCGAGGCGTTGATCATCACCGCGGCCGCGTCCACCCCGGCGACGAACCGGCGCGCGGCCGGCAGGCTGTCGGTCACGATGGCCTCGGTGTGACCGCTGCCGTAGCGGCGGATGTGGGCCAGCGCCTCGTCGATCGAGTCGACGACACCGGCCGCGATGTCGAGGGAGTAGTACTCGGCCAGCCAGTCGGCCTCGGTGACCCTGGTGAAGGGCGTCCCAGCAACGTCGGCGCACGCCCCGACCCGGTCGTCGCCGTGCACCGTGACACCGGCCTCGGCGAGGGCCACCAGAGCCACCGGCAGGAACGCCTCCGCGATGTCGGCGTGGACCAGGAACGTCTCGGCCGCGTTGCACACGCTGGTGCGCTGAGCCTTGGAGTTCACCAGGATCGCGACCGCCTTGGCCACGTCCGCGGCCGCATCGACGTACACGTGGCAGTTGCCGATGCCGGTCTCGATCACTGGCACGGTCGAGCCCTCGACCACGCTGCGGATCAGCCCGGCGCCCCCGCGCGGGATCAGCACGTCGACCAAGCCCCGCGCGGTCATCAGGTACGTCACGGACTCGCGCGAGGTCCCCGGCACGAGCTGGATCGCGTCGGCCGGCAGCCCGCTGGCGACCAGTGCGTCGGCCATCACCGAGACGAGCGCGGTGTTCGAGGAGTACGCCGAAGACGACCCGCGCAGGAGCACGGCGTTGCCGCTCTTGAGGCAGAGGCCGGCGGCGTCCACCGTCACGTTCGGCCTGGCCTCGTAGATGATGCCAACGACACCAATGGGGACGCGCACCTGGCGCAGCTCGAGCCCGTTCGGGAGGGTCGAGCCCCGGACGACTTCGCCGACCGGGTCGGGCAGGTCGGCCACCTGACGCAGTGCGCCGGCGATGTCCGCGATCCGCTCGGTCGTCAGGGTGAGCCGGTCGACGAGCGCCTCGTCGGTGCCCTCAGCCCTGGCTCGGGCCACGTCGTCGGCGTTGGCGTCGAGCACGACGTCGGCGTGCTTCTCGAGCGCGTCGGCGATGGCCAGGATCGCGGCATCCTTGACCCCGCGCGACAGCGGCGCGAGCAGCGCTGCCGCGGCGCGGGCCCGGGTTGCGGTGGCAAGGACGGCGTCACGTTCAGCGTTCGGAGCAGCGCCGTCGTCCGCAGGATCGCTCACGTGCACCAGCGTAGCCGCCACGCGGCCGCTCAGAAGGGGCGGACAGCCCCGGCCCGGGCGAGCCGGACGTCGATCTCGCCGTTCATGCCGCGCAGGTGGAACACCTCGCGCTCCAGCACCTCGAGCCCGACGATCTCCCACTGCGGCAGCCCCGCGGTGCCCCGGTGCTCGCCCCACAGGCGCAGGGCCAACGCCGCCGCATCTTCCAGGCAGATCGCCTCCTCCCAGTAGCGCACCTCGGCGCGGTCCGGGGCGTAGCGACCCGTCAGCAGGAACGGCCGCTCGTGCGCGAGCTGCTCGAGGGCGACCTTGATGTCCAGGTCCGGGATCGGGTCGCCGGCGACCGTCAGCGTGACGTACCACATCCGACGCTCGCTGCTGGGGGGGTCCTCGGGGATCACGGGCACCTCCGCATCGGTGTGGGTACTCGCCGTCGGGCTCTGTCTCTTGGTCTCAGCTGGTTCCGTCCGGGTGGGTCAGCAGGACGAGGTCGTCGCGGTGCACGATCTCCCGCTCGTATGCCGGCCCGAACTCCCTGGCCAGCTCGCGGGTCGAGCGACCAAGCAGTCCAGGAAGTTCTGACGCATCGAAATTAACCAGACCGCGGGCGACGGCGTGGCCGCTTTCGTCCAGAAGGTCGACCGGATCGCCCGCTTCGAAGTCCCCGTCGACCGCGGTGACGCCGGCCGGCAGCAACGACGAGCGCCGCTCGACGACCGCCCGCACCGCTCCAGCGTCCAGGTGCAGCCGACCCCGAGGAGTGCTGGCGTGCGCGAGCCACAGCAGCCGGGAGCCGGGCCGAGACCCGGTCGGGTGGAAGTACGTACCCACCAGGTGCCCGGCGAGCGCCTGCGCGGCCAGGACGGTCGAGGTCACGACGACGGGCACACCCGACGAGGTGGCGATGCGGGCGGCATCGACCTTGGTCTGCATACCGCCGGTGCCGACCCCGGACCGCCCCGCACCGCGCAGGTCGACGTCGGCCAGGTCGGCGTCGGAGCGGACGTCGCTGACCAGCGTGGCCCCCGCGCGGCGAGGGTCCCCGTCGTACAGGCCCTCGACGTCCGAGAGGAGCACCAGCAGGTCTGCCTGGACCAGATGGGCCACCAGGGCGGCCAGCCGGTCGTTGTCACCGAACCGGATCTCCTCGGTGGCGACAGTGTCGTTCTCGTTGACCACCGGGACTGCACCGACGTCGAGCAGCCGGGCCAGCGTGCGGTGGGCGTTGCGGTAGTGGGTCCGACGGGTCAGGTCGTCAGCGGTGAGCAGGACCTGCCCGACGGTACGTCCGTGCCGGGCGAAGGCCTCGGTGTAGCGGTGGACCAGCAAGCCCTGGCCCACGCTGGCCGCGGCCTGCTGCGTCGCCAGGTCGCGGGGGCGCGCCGTGAGCCCCAGCGGAAGGAGCCCGGCGGCAATCGCACCGGATGAGACCAGGACGACCTGGCAGCCGCCTCCGACGTGTGCAGCGAGGACGTCCACCAGAGCATCCACCCGGTCCCCGTCCAGGCCGCTGGGGCCGGAGGTGAGCGACGACGACCCCACCTTGACCACGACCCGCTTGGCGGCCAGGACCGGCGCGCGCACGGCCTTAGCGGCCTTCGAGCCGCAGGTCGGTGCCGCGGGGGCCGAGGTGCTCCGCGCCGGCCGAGAGCGAGGGCTCCCAGTCGAAGACGACACCGCCCTCGCCGCCGATGACCACGTCGTCGCCGGGCTGGGCGCCGGCGGCGCGCAGGGCGTCCTCGACGCCAAGCCGGGCCAGCCGGTCAGCCAGGTACCCGACGGCTTCGTCGTTGGAGAAGTCGGTCTGACGTACCCACCGCTCGGGCTTGGTGCCGCGCACGACGTAGAGCTCGTCCTCGACCGTGACGGTGAAGCCGCTGTCGTCGACGGCCTTCGGGCGCAGCACGATCCGGGTGGCCTCGGGTGTGGGCGCCTCGGCGCGGGCCTTGGCGACCAGCTCGGCCATCGCGAAGGACAGCGTCCGCAGGCCTTCGTGGCTCGCGGCGCTGACTAGGTACACGTCCATCCCGCGCGCCTCGAGGTCGGCCTTGACCAGTTCGGCGAGCTCGCGCGCCTCGGGGACGTCGATCTTGTTGAGGGCGACGATCCGCGGCCGGTCGTTCAGGCCTGCGCCGTACGCCGCCAGCTCGGTCTCGATCTGCTGGAGGTCGGACATCGGGTCGCGACCCGGCTCCAAGGTCGCGCAGTCGAGCACGTGCACCAGCGCCGCGCAGCGCTCGACGTGCCGCAGGAACTCCAGGCCGAGGCCCTTGCCCTCGCTGGCACCCGGGATCAACCCGGGTACGTCCGCCACCGTGTACCTCGTCTGGCCCGCCTGGACCACACCCAGGTTGGGGACCAGCGTCGTGAACGGGTAGTCGGCGATCTTGGGCCGGGCCGCCGAGATGGCCGCGACGAGGCTGGACTTGCCGGCGCTCGGGTAGCCGATCAGCCCGACGTCGGCCACGGTCTTCAGCTCGAGGACGACGTCGCGGGCATCACCCGGCTCGCCGAGGAGGGCGAACCCGGGAGCCTTGCGCCGGGCCGAGGACAGGGCCGAGTTGCCGAGGCCGCCACGACCACCCTGGGCCACGACCATGCTGGCCCCGGTGCCGACCAGGTCGGCCAGCACATTGCCGTCGGCGTCCGAGACCACTGTCCCGTCGGGTACGGGCAGGACCAGGTCGTCGCCGTCAGCGCCGCTGCGGTGCGACCCCATCCCCGGCTTGCCGTTGGTGGCATGCCGGTGCGGGCCGTGGTGGTAGTCCAGCAGGGTGGTGGTCTGCGGGTCGACCACGAGGGTGACGTCGCCGCCACGGCCGCCGTTGCCCCCGTCAGGGCCGGCCAGCGGCTTGAACTTCTCGCGGTGGATCGAGGCACAGCCGTGCCCGCCCGAGCCCGCTCCGACATGGAGGACGACGCGATCGACGAAAGTGGTCACGCTCGGAATCAGCTCCACGTACATATGCGAGCCCGAAGCGGGCTCGCGGGTGTTGCCCTACTCGCCGACGAGGACGATGTTGACGACGCGCCGGCCACGGCGGGTGCCGAACTCCACGTTGCCCGCCGCGAGCGCGAAGAGGGTGTCGTCGCCGCCACGCCCGACGTTGACGCCGGGGTGGAAGTGCGTGCCGCGCTGGCGAACGATGATCTCGCCGGCGTTGACGAGCTGGCCGCCGAAGCGCTTCACGCCGAGACGCTGGGAGTTGGAGTCGCGCCCGTTGCGGGTGGACGAGGCGCCCTTTTTGTGTGCCATGAGTGCCCGACCTACTTCATCTCGATGCCGGTGACCTTGACCTGCGTCAACTTCTGACGGTGGCCCTGGCGCTTGCGGTAGCCGGTCTTGTTCTTGTACTTCAGGATGATGATCTTGGGGCCCTTGGTGTCGTCGAGGATCTCGGCCGTCACGGTCACGGCCGCGAGCGCCTTGGCGTCGCTGGTCACGGTCTCGCCGTCGACGACGAGGAGGGCGGGGAACTCGACGGAGGCACCTGGGCCACCCTGGAGACGATCGACCTCGAGAACGTCACCGACGGCGACCTTCTCCTGACGGCCACCGGCGCGGACGATCGCGTACACCGTGGAGCTCCTGTCCTGCTTGTCGACGGTCATCAGGCGACCCGGATGAGGGTGCAGACGACTGGGGCGTGCTTGCAAGGGCGCGCGAAGCGCCGAAATGCCAGGGTACGGGGGTGGCTGAGCAGGGTCAAACCGGCCGCGCGAGCTCGGCCAGACGTACCAGCCGGTCCCCGACGAGCTCCGCCTCAGCGAGGTCGTGGGTCACGTGGACGGCCGGGGTGCCGACCCGGTGCAGGAGCGCGCGTACGTCGACGGCGAGCCGGTCCCGGAGCTCGCGGTCCAGCGCTCCGAACGGCTCGTCCAGGAGCAGCAGCCGGGGGGCCGGCGCCAGTGCCCGCGCCAGCGCGACCCGCTGAGCCTCGCCGCCTGAGAGGGTGGCCACCGCGCGGTCTCCGTACCCGGGCAGCTCGACCAGGTCGAGGAGCTCGCCCACCTGGTCCGCCAGCTGGCTCTGGGTCGGCCGCTGGCCATCGGTCACCCGCAGGCCGTAGCCGATGTTGCCGGCGACGTCGAGGTGCGGGAAGAGCAACGCGTCCTGGAAGACCAGCCCGAAGCCGCGCAGGTGCGGGGCGACCGCCGTCAGGTCGGCGCCGGCCCAGGTGACCCGGCCTGAGTCCGGGCGCTGGAGCCCGGCGATGACCTGCAGCAGCGTCGACTTCCCGGAACCGCTGGGCCCCAGCAGGGCGACCACCTCGTCCGGCCCCACCTCGAGATCGACCCCGTCAAGGACGGTCCGATCGCCGTACTTCACGGTGACCCCGTGCACCTTGAGGGCCTCGGTCGCGTTCACTGGTGACCCTGCTGACGGCCCTGCTGACGGCCCTGGAGCGCTTCGGCGCCGAGCACTGCCGCCGCCGTCACGACCATCAGGATCGTGGCCAGCGCCATCGCAGCGCCGTACGGGATCTCGCCCGGCCGGGACAGCAGCCGGACCACCTGCACCGGCAGCGTCGGGGTGTCCGAGCGGGCCAGGAACGCAGTCGCGCCGAACTCCCCCAGCGAGACCGCGAAGGCGAACCCGGCGCCGACCGCCAGCGCCCGCCGCAGCAGCGGCAGGTCCACCGTGGCCCAGGCACGCAGCGGCGGGGCCCCGAGGGTGGCGGCCACCTGCCGCAGCCGCGGGTCGATCGAGCGGAGCACAGGCAGGACGGTACGCAGCACCAGCGGCACCGCCACCAGCGTGTGGGCCAGCGGGACCATGATCCAGCTGCCCCGCAGGTCCAGCGGCGGCCGGGCGAACGCGATCAGCAGGCCGAACCCCACCGTCACCGCCGACGTTCCGAGCGGCAGCATCGCCGCCACGTCCAGCACCCGCCCGGCCTTGCCCGCGTACGCCACGGCACAGGCCGCGAGGCCGCCGATGAGCACCGAGAAGATGGCCGTGACGACGGCGTACTGCAGCGAGACCCGGACCGAGTCCAGCGGTGCGGCGAAGCGGGTGGTACCCGCGTCCACCGAGCCGAGGGCACGCCAGAAGGCCAGCCCCCAGCCGCCGCGTACCCGGACCGAGCGCACGACGAGTGCGGCCAACGGCGCACCGAGCAGCACAACGACGGTGGCCAGGACTGAACCGAGCAGCGCCAGCTGGCGAGGCGACCGGGGTCGGAGCAGGGCCTGAGCGGACGGCGCCCTCAGCCGCTGGGCGACCGCCTCGCCGGCCTGCAGCCGGGCCGAGACGAGCAGGACGCTGCCCAGCAGGACGAGCTGCAGCACGGCGAGAACGGCGGCACCCGGGAGATCGAGGAGCTCGGCGGTCCGGCGGTAGATCTCCACCTCCAGCGTGGTCGTGCCCGGCCCGCCGAGCACGACCACGACCCCGAAGGAGGTGAACGTGAACAGGAACACCAGCGCCGTCGCAGCCAGCACAGCCGGCCGAAGCAGTGGCCAGGTCACCGTGCGGAAGGCCTGCCACGGGGACGCGCCCAGGGTGCGCGCGGCCTGGACGTACCTCGGGTCGAGCTGTCCCCACAGGCCGCCGACGACGCGGACCACGACGGGGTAGTTGAAGAACACGTGGGCCAGCAGGATCACGCCGAGCGAGCCGATCCAGCTCGCCGGGAGAAGCGCGCGGAACGCCAGCCCCACGACCACCGTCGGCAGGACGAAGGGGACGGTCACCAGGGCGAGCAGCACGCGTCGACCCGGCACCGCGTACCGGTTCAGCACGTACGCCCCAGGGAAAGCAACCACCAGGGTGAGCACGGTCGACAAGACGGCCTGCAGCAGGGTGAACTCGACCACCCGCCACAGCCGGGGGCGACCCAGCTGCTCGAGCCCGCGCGCAGACGCGCCCTTGGCCAGGATGCGCGCCACTGGCCAGCCGAAGAACACCAGCAGGAAGGCGGCGGGGACGAGGCCGAGCAGCCAGGCCGGCACCGGGCCGGCCACCCGGGCGGGCCGTCGCTGGCGCACCTGGCTGCGGACCGAGGTCATGGTCAGTGCAGGACCGCCTGCGTCCAGTCGTCGATCCAGGTGTCGCGGTTCGCCGTGATCTCGGCCGGCGGCAGCGTCAGGCTGTCCGGGGGGTTGGCGGCCCATTTCGTGAAGACGTCCGGCAGCGGGGTGCCCAGCACCGACGGGTCGACGAACATCGAGAGCGGCTCGTCCTGCTGGAAGGGCTGCGACAGCATGAAGTCGACGAACGCCCGCGCCGCCTGCTCGTGCCGGGTGCCCTTGAGCACACCGACGAACTCGACCTGGCGGAAGCAGCCGCCGGTCATCACGCTCGAGTTCGGGTGGGTCGGCTTGGGATCGGTCGCGTACACGATCTCGGCCGGTGGGCTGGACGCGTAGCTGACCACCAGCGGGCGCGGCCCGTTCTTGCCGCCGTCGCTGAAGTCACCCTCGTACGCCTCGGTCCAGCCGTCGTCGACCTTGACGTCGTTGGCGACCAGCTTGTCCCAGTAGCCGGTCCAGCCGGCCGTCCCGTAGCGCGCGACGGTGGCCAGCATGAAGGCCAGCCCGGTCGAGGAGGTGGCCGGGTTCTCGACCACCAGCAAGCCCTTGTACGTCGGGTCGGCCAAGTCGGCCAGCGTCTTGGGGGGCGCGATGCCCTTCGCGGCGAACCAGCGGTCGTCGATGTTCACGCAGACGTCGCCGTAGTCGACAGGCACGACGGCGTAGCCGGTGCTGCCGCTGACCAGCGCAGTGAGGTCGGGGCGTACCTGTGCGAGCCCGGCCGGCTTGTACGGCGCGAAGATGCCCGCGTCCACTGCCCGCGAGAGCAACGTGTTGTCGACGCCGAAGAGCACGTCGCCCTCAGGTGCGCCTGCCTCGAGCACTGCCTTGTTGACCACCTGGCCCGCGTCGCCCCCGGTCACCACCGTGACGGTGATGCCGGTCCGGGCCTCGAAGGCCGCGAGCACCGACTTGCTCACCGCGAACGAGTCATGGGCGAGAAGCGTGATCGTGGTCGGCGCGAAGCTCGCCGGCGGCGCGGCCGTCAGGGACGGGTCAGCCGCCACGGCCGGGTTGTCCGCACCGCCGGTCGAGCGGGTCGAGCTGGTGGTGCTGGTGGTGCTGGCCGCCGAGCACGCGGCCAGCGCCCCCGCGAGCACGGCGCCGACAGCGAACGTGACGGGACGAAAAACGGGCGGGCGGCGACGCATCCGATACCTCCGCTGGCATTACCCAGATCAGGTTGAGGGTCGGTGGCGGCGGCCACCCTCTCAGCCCGGCGTCGTCCTCCGAGCTCCCCTTGGTACGTACCTTTCAGGTACGCGTGCGATCGTACGCCCCGCGCCTGCTCACGGCGCGGGGTCGGGTGCCCCCTGAGCCTTCTTCGCCACCCGCCGGCGCCGAGCGGGCGCCTTGACGGGTGCCTCGCTCGGCTGGTCCGTCGGCTGGTCCGTCGCCGACTCGGTCGACTGGTCGGTGGCGGTCTCCGCCGGGGCCGCAGCTGCGCGCGGCGCCCGCGGCTGGCGCGACCGCGAGGGCTTCGTGGCGACGACCGACTCGTCCCCCAGGTCTGGCTCTGTCGACTCGCCCTCAGCGGGTGCAGCCTTCGCGGCCTTCGCGGCATTGGCGGTGCTGCTCGCCTTGGCGACCTTCGCCACCCGGGCGACCCGCTCGGCCTTGTCCGCCTCGCTGCCGTGGTTGCCGCCCTGACCCGAGGATCCAGAGCCGCCGGATCCGCGTGCATGGTCCTCGCGCGGGATGATCGGCTCGAGGTGGACCTTGATCCCCCGCCCCCCGCAGACCTCGCAGGGCTCGGAGAACGCCTCGAGCAGGCCCTGCCCGATCCGCTTGCGGGTCATCTGGACGAGTCCGAGCGAGGTGACCTCGGCGACCTGGTGCTTCGTACGGTCGCGGCCGAGACACTCCGTGAGTCGGCGCAGCACGAGGTCCCGGTTCGACTCGAGCACCATGTCGATGAAGTCGACGACGATGATCCCGCCGATGTCCCGCAGCCTGAGCTGGCGGACGATCTCCTCCGCCGCCTCCAGGTTGTTGCGGGTGACCGTTTCCTCGAGGTTGCCGGAGCCCTTGCCGACGAACTTGCCGGTGTTGACGTCGACCACGGTCATCGCTTCGGTGCGGTCGATCACCAGCGAGCCGCCGGAGGGCAGGTACACCTTGCGGTCCAGACCCTTGGCGATCTGCTCGTCGATCCGGTACTCGGCGAAGGCGTCCTTGGTGCCGACGTGCTTGGACACCCGGTCCATGAGGTCGGGCGCCACGTGCATG
>JANYIP010000309.1 GCA_025361995.1 Streptomycetales bacterium
TCTGACCCGATCCGTGCTGGGCGTCCGGGGTCCCGTCGGTTAGGGCGGGTCCCGCTTCGCTGGTAACCTCAGAGGTGCCGTAGTAACGGCCGCGGATTGATAGTGCCCGGAGGAACCAGCCCCGGTGCGCCGCGCAACGACCAGCAGAGGAGTCACGTGCCGCTCGACAGCGCCACTAAGAAGCAGATCATCTCCGAGTACGGTTCCGGCGAGACCGACACGGGTTCCCCTGAGGTCCAGGTCGCGATGCTGACCAAGCGCATCCAGGACCTGACGGAGCACTTGAAGTTCCACAAGCACGACCACCACTCGCGTCGCGGACTGCTCCTGCTCGTCGGACAGCGCCGCCGGCTCCTGCAGTACCTGCAGGCCAAGGACATCTCGCGCTACCGCAGCCTGATCGAGCGACTCGGTCTGCGCCGCTAGTACGGATCGGGAGCGGTTCCCTTCGGGAGCCGCTCCCTTCTCGTGTAAGACCAGCACGACCTGCCAGCACGACATCCGCGTGCGGCTCCAGAGAATCAAAGAGGAGGGCACCCCGTGGAGGGTCCCGCATTTCACACCGCCGAGGCAGTCATCGACAACGGGCGCTTCGGCACCCGCACCATCCGTTTCGAGACCGGACGGCTCGCCCGTCAGGCCGCCGGCTCCGCCGTCGCGTACCTCGACGAGGACACCATGCTGCTGTCGGCGACGACAGCGTCCAAGAACCCGAAGGACCAGCTCGACTTCTTCCCGCTGACCGTCGACGTCGAGGAGCGAATGTACGCCGCGGGTCGCATCCCCGGCTCGTTCTTCCGTCGCGAGGGCCGTCCGTCCGAGGACGCGATCCTCACCTGTCGGCTCATCGACCGTCCGCTGCGCCCCTCGTTCGTCAAGGGCCTGCGCAACGAGATCCAGGTCGTCGTCACCGTCATGGCGCTCGACCCCAAGGACCTGTACGACGTCGTGGCCATCAACGCCGCGTCGATGTCGACCCAGCTCGCCGGGCTGCCCTTCAGCGGCCCGATCGGGGCCACCCGGGTCGCCTTGATCGAGGGCCAGTGGGTGGCGTTCCCGACCCACGAGCAACTCGAGACGGCCGTCTTCGACATGGTCGTCGCCGGCCGCGTCGTCGCTGGTGAGAACGGCGCTGCCTCCGATGTCGCGATCATGATGGTCGAGGCCGAGGCCACGGTGAACACGATCGAGCTCATCGCGGGCGGTGCCACCGCCCCGACCGAGGAGGTCGTGGCCGCCGGCCTCGAGGCCTCCAAGGCGTTCATCGCGGTGCTGTGCGCGGCGCAGGCCGAGCTGGCCGCGGCGGCGTCGAAGCCGACCGGTGACTTCCCGCTGTTCCTGGACTACCAGGACGACGTCTTCGCTGCTGTCGAGTCCGAGGTCGGCGAGGCGCTCGGCGCCGCGTTGACGATCGCGGGCAAGCAGGAGCGCGAGAGTGAGCTCGACCGGGTCAAGGCGCTGGCCACCGAGCGGGTCGCCCCGAAGTTCGAGGGCCGCGAGAAGGAGATCAGCGCCGCGTACCGGTCGCTCACCAAGAAGCTGGTCCGCCAGCGGGTGCTGCGCGACCACGTGCGCATCGACGGCCGCGGGCTCTCCGACATCCGTCCGCTGTCGGCCGAGGTGCAGGTCCTGCCGCGCGTGCACGGCTCGGCGCTGTTCGAGCGCGGCGAGACGCAGATCCTCGGCGTCACCACGCTGAACATGCTCCGGATGGAGCAGCAGCTGGACACGCTGTCGCCGGAGAACCGCAAGCGCTACATGCACAACTACAACTTCCCGCCGTACTCGACCGGTGAGACCGGTCGGGTCGGTTCGCCCAAGCGCCGCGAGATCGGGCACGGCGCACTGGCCGAGCGCGCACTCATCCCGGTGCTGCCGAGCCGGGACGAGTTCCCCTACGCGATCCGCCAGGTGTCCGAGGCACTGAGCTCCAACGGTTCGACCTCGATGGGCTCGGTCTGCGCTTCGACGCTCGGTCTGCTCAATGCCGGTGTGCCGCTGAGGGCGCCGGTTGCGGGTATCGCGAT
>JANYIP010000332.1 GCA_025361995.1 Streptomycetales bacterium
CGGGCCTGGACCACGTCGTCCTGCGCGCCGACGTCGGACCGGCCAAGCGCTACCGCGCGTTCCTGCGGGTCCGGCGCGACGAGGTGCGCGTCGTGGTCGGGACCCGGGCGGCGGCCTTTGCCCCGGTCCGCGACCTCGGGCTCGTCGTCGTCTGGGACGACGGCGACGACCTGCACGCCGAGCCGCACGCGCCGTACCCGCACGTGCGTGAAGTCCTCGCGCTGCGGGCCGAGCGCGATCACGCGGCCCTGCTGGTCGGCGGGCTGGCCAGGACAGCCGAGGCCGAGCTGCTCGTCCGCTCGGGCCGGGCGCACGCGGTCGAGCCACCACGCGAGGTGCTGCGCCGATGGGCGCCGGCCGTACGTGCTGCCGGTGACGACGCCGAGCTGGCCCGCGACCCGGCCGCCCGGTCGGCCCGGCTGCCGACACTGGCTTGGGAGACGGCGCGCAACGGGCTGGCCGACGGTCCCGTCCTGGTCCAGGTCCCGAGACGGGGGTACGTCCCGAGCCTGGCCTGCGTCGACTGCCACGCGCCGGCGCGCTGCCGGCACTGCGCAGGTCCGCTGGCGCTGGAGTCCCAGCGCGGCCTCGCGGTCTGCCGGTGGTGCGGCCGGACCGCCGGCGGCTGGCGCTGCCCGGAGTGCGAGGGCGAGCGCTTCCGTGCGGTCGTCGTGGGCGCGGCTCGGACCGCCGAGGAGCTCGGCCGTGCCTTCCCCGGTGTGCCGGTACGTACGTCCGGCCGCGACGGCGTCCTGTCCACAGTGGGTGCCGAGCCGGCGCTGGTGGTCGCAACCCCCGGAGCCGAGCCGGTGGCCGACGGGGGGTACGCAGCCGCCGTCCTGCTCGACGGCTGGGCCATGCTGGCGAGGCCGGACCTGCGGTCCGGCGAGGAGGCATTGCGGCGCTGGCTCACTGCCGCGGCGCTGGTCCGGCCCGCGGCAAGCGGCGGTCGGGTCGTCGTGCTGGCCGAGGGCAGCCTGACCCCGGTCCAGGCGTTGCTGCGCTGGGACCCGGCCGGCGCAGCGAGCCGCGAGCTCGACGAGCGCACCCGGCTGCACTTCCCCCCGGCGGTACGGATGGCCGCCCTGCTGGGTACGGCCGCCGCCGTGGCCGACCTGCTCGCCGCCGCGCCGCTGCCAGCGTCGGCGCAGGTGCTGGGCCCGTCGCCGGTGGACTCCTCGACCCGCGCGGGCGACCCGCTGGTGCGCGCGCTGGTCCGGGTACCGCTGGCCGAGGGGCCGGCGCTGACCCAGGCGCTCAAGGCCGGGCAGGCAGTGCGCGGCGCCCGCAAGGCCGCCGAGTTCGTCACCATCCGGGTCGACCCGGAGGAGATCGGCTGACGGGTCGCAGGGGACCGCTGCGGCACAATGACCGGTGTGCCAGCCCCCGCCGCAGACGCAACCTCGGTCCAGCTCGACACGGTGGTCTTCGACCTCGGCGGCGTGCTCGCCGACTGGGACCCGCGCTATCTCTACCGCGAGCTCTTCGACGGCGACGAGGTCGCCATGGAGCGCTTCCTCACCGAGGTCTGCACCCCGGCCTGGAACCACGCGATGGACGCCGGCCGTTCGCGGGCTGAGGCGGTGGCCGAGCTCGTCGGGCAGTACCCCGACGACGCGCGGCTGATCCAGGCGTGGGTCGACCGGTGGGACGACATGCTCGGTGAGGAGATCGCAGGTACCGCGGACGTGGTCGCCGAGCTGTATGGCCGCGGTGTCCGCCTCCTCGCACTGACCAACTGGTCCGCCGAGACGTTCCCGGTGGCGCGCGAGCGGTTCGCGTCGTTCGCGTACTTCGAGGCCATCGTGGTGTCGGGCGAGCACGGCCTCGCCAAGCCGGACCCCGCGCTGTACCGGATCCTGCTCGACCAGCACGAGGTCGACCCGGGCCGGACGGCGTACATCGACGACCGGGACACGAACGTCGAGGCCGCGGCCGCGCTGGGGATGACCGGGCTGGTCTTCACCGATCCGATCAGTCTGCGGGCCGACCTGGTCGCGCTGGGACTGCTCGGCTGAGCCGTCCGGACC
>JANYIP010000353.1 GCA_025361995.1 Streptomycetales bacterium
ATCAGCGGGTCCAGGGCCGAGAACGGCTCGTCGAAGAACAGGATGTCCGGGTCCACGGCGAGCGCTCGGGACAGGCCGACGCGCTGCTGCATCCCACCGGACAGCTGGTCGGGGTACGCGTTCTCGTACCCTTGCAGACCGACGAGCTCGACGATCTCCTGCGCCTTCCTGTAGCGCTCGACCTTGCCCTCGCCACGGATCTCGAGCCCGTACGCGACGTTGTCGATGACGCGGCGGTGCGGCAGCAGACCGAAGTGCTGGAACACCATGGCGAACTTGTGCCGGCGCAGCTCGCGCAGCCGCGCCTCGTCCGCCTTCATGATGTCCTCGCCCTCGAAGACCACCTCGCCGGCCGTCGGCTCGATCAGCCGGGTGAGACAGCGGACCAGGGTGGACTTGCCGGAACCGGACAGGCCCATGACGACGAAGACCTCGCCGGGTGCGACGTCGAAGCCGACCTCGCGGACCGCTGCGGTACAACCGGTCTTGTTGCGCAGCTCGGCCCGCGGCAGTGCGGCATCGGGCGAACCGACGATCTTCTCCGGGTTCGGCCCGAACACCTTCCAGAGGTCGCGTACGGAGATCAACGGCTCCATCTGCTCACCGATCCTTGTCTCCGAAGTCTCCGAACCAGCGTGAGGGCGCTGGATTGATGTTCTGGTAGATGTGCTTGGCCTCGCGGTACTCGTCGAGCCCAGTCGGTCCGAGCTCGCGCCCGACGCCCGACTGCTTGAAGCCGCCCCATTCCGCCTGCGGCAGGTACGGGTGGTAGTCGTTGATCCAGATCGTCCCGTGCCGTAGCCGGCCGGCCATCCGCTGCGCCTTGCTGGCGTCCGAGGTCCACACCGCGCCGGCCAGGCCGTACACCGTGTCGTTCGCGATCCGGACCGCGTCGTCCTCGTCGGTGAAGCGCTCGACGGTGAGCACCGGGCCGAACGACTCGTCCTGGACGCAGCCCATCGTGGCAACGCAGCCGTCCAGGATCGTGGGGCGGTAGAAGAAGCCGGCCTTCAGCTCGGGCTCGTCAGGCACCCTGCCGCCACAGACCACCTTCGCACCCTCGGCCACCGCCCCGGCGACGTACGCCTCGATCTTGGCCTGGTGCGCCGCGGAGATGAGGGTGCCCGTCTCGGCCTGGGGGTCGAAGGGGCCGCCGAGGCGGATCCGATCGGCCCGGGAGGCCAACTCGGTGACGAACGAGTCGTGCAGGCTGTCCTCGACGAGCAGCCGGGCCCCGGCCGAGCAGACCTGGCCGGAGTGCAGGAAGACGGCCGTCAGCGCGTTGTCGAGGGCAGCGTCGAGGTCGGTGTCGGCGAAGACGATGTTCGGGTTCTTGCCGCCCAGCTCGAGCGCCACCTTCTTGACCGTGCCTGCGGCGGCGGCCATCACGCGCTTGCCGGTGGTCAGCCCGCCGGTGAACGAGACCAGGTCGACCAGCGGGCTGTCGGCCAGCGGAGCGCCGGCCTGCGGGCCGGCACCCAGGACGAGGTTCGCGACGCCGGCCGGTAGCCCTGCCTCGGTGAGCAGCCGCATCAGGAGGATCGCGGTCGACGGCGTCAGCTCGCTGGGCTTGAGCACGAAAGTGTTGCCGGCTGCCAGGGCCGGCGCGACCTTCCACGACGCCTGCAGCAGCGGGTAGTTCCACGGAGTGATGAGGCCGCACACGCCCACGGGTTCGTACACCACGCGGCTGATCGCGTTCGGGTTGCCCGTGTCGACCACGCGGCCGGCGGCGTCGCCGGCCAGACCGCCGTAGTAGCGGAAGACCCGGACCACGTCGTCGACGTCGTACTCGCTCTCGACCAGGCGTTTGCCGGTGTCGAGGGACTCAGCCTTGGCGACGTCCGCACGGTCACGGACGAGGAGGTCGGCGACCGCGCTGAGCAGTGCGCCGCGCTGGACCGCGGGAGTCGAGGGCCAGGGACCGTGGTCGAAGGCCTGTCGGGCGGCGGCTATCGCGCACTCGGTGTCCTCGGCGCCGGCCTCGTCGACCGTGGCGACCGGCGACTGGTCGAAGGGGTTGCGGATCTCGCGGCTGGCACCGGCGGCAGCGGCGACCCAGTGCCCGTCGATGAAGAGAGATGGCACGAGTGGCACGGCACCTCGATTCCGTCGGGCGGCGGACAGACTCGATGAGTTGCGTATCACGCAACTCATACCATCGCCCGCAACAGACAATCGTGGTCCCACCCCCGTCACGTCAAGAGGGAACGACCGATAGCTCCCCCTTCGTTACCGGAAAAAGGTACGGACCCCTCGGACTTGGACCGCTTGTCCACTAGCAACAGACCGGCGGCCCCGCGGTGACTCTCGGTGTCACGCTTGCGCCCGAAGATGCGGCCTGACCGGCTACGGTCAGGGCCACCGCTGCGACCACGAGGGTGACGATACGAACGAACTTGGCGTTTCGAATCTCGTAAGTTGTCATGCTTGTATATTCGTGACTTGAGGAGTGAACTTTAGTTATGGCGCACCGTCAAGAGGACATCGGCAACCGCATCCGGGAGACACGACGGGCGCTCGGGCTCAGCCAGCTCGAGCTGGCGGGTGACGATCTGTCCGCGAGCTACGTCTCGCTGCTCGAGTCCGGCAAGCGATCAGCAACCAAGCACGTCGTCGATATCCTGGCGGCGCGCCTGGAGACGTCCGCCGAGTACCTGCTCGAGGGCATCGACGTGCGGGCCCGCGACGGGCAAGAGCTGCGCCTGCGCTACGCCGAGCTGGCGCTGCAGAACGGCGAGGGCGACGAGGCCCTGACGCACTTCCGGCAGTTGGTCGCCGAGACCGATCCCGACTCCGCCGTCCACCGCGAGGCGAGCTGGGGCGCCTGCCGTGCGCTGGAGGCCTCCGGTCGGATCGAGGAAGCCATCGAGGCGTACGACCGGGTACGCATGGCGGCCCTCAACGACCCCGACCACCACCCACGGTGGGCCGAGGCGATCATCGCGCTGTGCCGGTGCTCCGGCGAGGTCGGTGACCTGTCCCGAGCCATCGAGCTCGGCGAGGAGGCGCTGCGGCATCTCGGCGAGCTGGGGCTGCAGCTCAGCGACCTGCAGGTGCAGATCGTGTCGACGCTGGTCGGCTCGTACTACTACCGCGGCGACCTGGTCCGTGCGCAGATCCTGGCCACCCAGCTCATCGACGCCGTCGAAGGCATGGCGTCACCGTTGGCTCGGGGGGCGGCGTACTGGAACGCGAGCCTGGTCGCTGAGTCGCGAGGCCGCCTCGGCGAGGCGATCAACCTGGCGGAGAAGGCCGTCGCGATGTACTCCGAGGCGAGCAACCAGCGGTCGTACGCACGGGTGAAGGTTGCGTACGCGTGGTTGCTCCTGCGCCAGGCCGAGCCGGCGCTCGCCCGCTCCACCGCGCTGCTCACCCAGGCACGAGCCGAGCTGAGCGAGTCCGGCGGGACGCTCGCCGTGGCGTACTGCGACACCGAGCTCGCGCGCTGCGAACTGCTCGCCGGTCGCAGTGCGGAAGCCATCGTCATCGCCCAGCGCGTGGTCGAGCAGATCGGTGAAGGACGCATCGAGGCGGGGCGCGCGATGCTCGTCATCGGCCAGGCGCTGTGCGAGCAGGGCAACCTGGGCGACGGCCGTGCCCAGGTGGCGCACGCCGCGCAGATCCTGCAGGGCGCCGGTGGCGGCCGCGAGGCAGCGACAGCTTGGCGTGAGGCCGGTGACGTGCTCAGCCAGCTGGGCGAGCACATGGCGGCGACCGATGCCTACCAGCGGGCACTGGGCCTGCTCGGCGTCAGCGCCGCTCCGACCCCGGCCGGGCTGCGCAGCCTCGTCGAGAGCTGAACAGCCCTGGTGAGCGTCAGCCGAGAGTGACGACGTCGTCAGCCGCGGCCACCAGGATCGGGTCGTGGGTGGCGACCACGACCGCGATGCCGCGCGCTGCGGCCGCGACCAGGACGGCGACCAGCCGCTCCGCTCCGGCCTCGTCCTGGGCCGACGTCGGCTCGTCGAGCACTGCGAGCGGAGCCTCGGTGACCAGGACCCGGGCGACCACCACCCGCTGACGCTCACCACCGGAGAGCAGTCGGACCGGTCGGTGCCGCAAGGGCGTCAGTCCCATCGACTCGACCCAGCCGTCCACCCCGTCAGGGAGGCCGCCGTCAGGGAGGCCGCCGTCAGAGTCGCCGTCAGAGTCGCTGTGAACGGGCAGGCCGCGGGCGTCACGGACGAGCTCCAGGTTCGCGCGCACGTCCAGGGCCTCGACCAGGCTGCCGCTCTGGCCGGCGACTGCGAGGTGCTCGCGGCGCAGGCGCGCCAGTCCCGCGCGATCGAGCCCGGCGAGATCGGTCCCCGCCACGCGGACGGCGCCCGAGTCGGGCGGCTCGAGCCCGGTCAGCAGCCGCAGCAGCGTGGTCTTGCCCGAGCCGGACCGGCCCTGGACGACGAGCAGCCGGCCGGGACGGATCACGAGTGAGAGGTCCGTCAGGACCGCGCGGCCACCGCGGATCGCACCGACCCGGTCGAGCTCGGCCGCCGGACCCGCCCGGGCAGCTGACACGGGCGCCCTCCCCGACCTGACCAGGTGGGCCGGCGCGGGCGCGCCTGCG
>JANYIP010000016.1 GCA_025361995.1 Streptomycetales bacterium
CGTCCGCCACCAGGACGACGGACCTGCGGCCCAGCGCCTCGATCTCGGCGGCCACCTCCGCCAGCAGCTCGGCGTTGCGCGCGAGCACCGCGACGTCGGCGCCGGCCGCTGCGTACGCAAGAGCGATGGCGCGCCCGATCCCGCGCGAGGCTCCGGTCACGAGCGCCGTCTTGCCCTCCAGGTCGATGGTCACGTGAGCCTTCCGGTCAGGTCGTTCCAGGTCTGGTAGGGACCCTCCCACGTCGCCGGGAGCGGCGCTGCCCAGGGGGCCGCTCGGGCCACGATCTCGTCGAGCGCCCGGCGGACGTTCACCTCCCCCACCCACAGGTGCTTGGCTCCGTCCACGCCGACGACCTCTGCCTGCGGGATGCGCGCGAACCTGACCCGGGCCTCGTCCGGGCGCAGGTAGTCGTCCAGCTCAGGCACGACGGCCACGACCGGCTTGCCCGAGGCCGCCCAGACGTCGAGATCAGCGTCGGCCGAGTACTTCAGCGGCGGCGACAGCAGGATCGCTCCGTGGACGCCGGGCAGGCACCCCCAGCGCAGCGCGAGGTCGGTCCCGAACGACCAGCCGAGCAGCCACACGTCGGTGAGCCCGTGGCGGGCAGCCTCGGCGAGAGCAGCTTTGACGTCGTGCCGCTCGCTGTTGCCGTCGTCGAAAGTGCCCTGCGAGGTCCCCGCCGGCGACGAGGTCCCGCGGGTGTTGAAGCGAAGCACGGCGAGGTCGGCCAGCGCCGGCAGCCGCCACGCGGCCTTGCGCAGCACGTGACTGTCCATGAAGCCGCCGGCCGTCGGAAGCGGGTGCGGGCAGACCAGGGTGCCGCGCGGCTCACGGTCAAGCGGCAGGGCCAGCTCTCCCACCAGTCGCAAGCCGTCAGCAGTCGTGAAGGCCAGCGGCTCGCGGCGGCCCGGCAGGACGGTGCCTGCCTTGATCTCGGTCACGCTGATCTCGGTCACATTGATCTCGCTCACACAACGCCGGCGCGGTCGCGGGACCGCCGCCGCAGGTGCAGGGTGACCAGACCCAGCAGGATCAGAGCGACCACGGCGTACGTCCAGTACTTCAGGCCGTTCTCCAGCGACGTCAGCGAGTGCGCGAAGACATAGCCGAGGACTACGACCGCCGAGCCCCACAGCACCCCGCCGACGACGTTCCAGAGCACGAACGAGCGGTACGCCAGCCCGCTCATCCCGGCCAGCGCGGGGATCAGCGCGCGCAGCAGGGCGACCGAGCGGCCGAAGAAGACGGCCTTGCTTCCGTGCCGGTCGAAGAAGCTCTGGGCGGCCGCCCAGCGCGCCTCGCCGAGGCGCTGACCGAGGCGGGACGCCTGGATCCGTACGCCGTACCTGCTGCCGACCCCGTACCCCACGGCTCCGCCAGCGACCACCGCGACCACCGCGGACGGCAGGAAGGCCGCGAGCGGGAACACCCCGGTCGCCGAGAGCGCGCCCCCGAGCACGAGCGCGGTCTCGCCGGGCACCACGAATCCGAGGAAGATCGCGCACTCGGCGAAGGCCACGAGCAGCAGCAGCGCGAAGAGGTAGGGCCCCCAGTGGTGGTCGACCAGCCAGGTCGACGCATGCTCCAACCAGGCGGCCACCCGCTCAGGCTATCTCCGGTATCGGCGCTCGCGCGCGTCCCAGCAGGCGGAGTGCCAGTGCCTGCGGTCCTCGAGGCCGCGTCCAGCCTCGACCGGCCAGGCCACGATGTGCGGCGTGGCGGGCCTGATTTCCTGGTCGCAGCCCGGACAGCGGTACGCCTTGGTGGACGCCGAGCCGCTGATCCGGCGTACCACCCAGTCCTCGCCGGCCCACTCGACGACCTGCTCAGGGCCGCCGAACGCACCCGGCCCCAGCTCGGGGTCGCCCTGGACACGGCGGCGGTTGTAGCGCGGACTCACCCGACAACCCTAGGCCGCTGGACGCGCGGAAGCCGCCCACGGTGACAGCATGGCGGCATGCACCTCTTCGCGAGCGACAACACGTCCGGCGTCCACCCGGAGGTGTTGGCCGCCCTGGCTGCGGCCAACAGCGGGCACGCCATCGCCTACGGCTCCGACCCCTGGACTGAACGAGCCACAGCGACCGTCATGGACCTCCTCAACGCCGCCGAGGTGCTCTTCGTCTGGGGCGGGACCGGCGGCAACGTCGTCGGGCTGCAGTCGATGCTCGCGCCGCAGCACGCCGTCATCTGCCCGGCCACCGCGCACATCAACGTCGACGAGTGCGGCGCACCCGAGCGGTTCACCGGCGCGAAGCTGGTCGCGCTGCCCACGCCGGACGGAAAGCTCCACCCGAGCCAGATCGAGCCCGAGCTGGCCGGGCTGGGCGACCAGCACCATGTGCAGCCCCGGGTCGTCTCGATCACCCAGTCCACCGAGCTCGGCAGCCTCTACACCCCGTCCGAGGTGGCCGCGCTGGCCGACGTCGCGCACAAGAACGGCCTCTTCCTGCACATGGACGGTGCCCGGCTGGCCAACGCGACCGCGGCCCTAGGTGGCCCGGAGGGGATCGCCGACGTGCGCGAGATCACCACCGCAGCCGGGGTCGACGTCCTCACCTTCGGGGGGACCAAGAACGGCGCGATGTACGGCGAGGCGATCGTGTGGTTCGACGAGGCGCTCGCCCAGGACGCGCGGTTCCTGCGCAAGCAGGCCGGCCAGCTGCCGTCGAAGACCCGGTTCGTCGCCGCCCAGTTCGAGGCGCTGCTGAGCGACGGACTGTGGCTGCGTACGGCCGCACACGCCAACGCGATGGCCGCGCGGCTGGCGGCCGCCGTCCGCGACATCGCCGGCGTGACGCTGTCGCGCGAGCCTGCCGTCAATGCCCTCTTCGCTCGGGTACCCGCGGCCAAAGTTGAGGCGCTGCAGGAGGTCTCGGCCTTCTACGTCTGGGACGCCAGCGACCCTGGGGACGGCACCTGCGAGGTCCGCTGGATGACCTCCTGGGACACTACAGAGGAGGATGTCGACACGTTCGCCGACGGCATCCACGCGGTCCTGACGGGCTAGATCGATCTGACATCCGGGGCGGATCAGAGCAGGTTCGGGAGCAGCTGGACCGCGGTGCTGCTCACGCCCCACAGCGCCGCCAGCAGGAGGGGCCCGCCGATCAGCCAGGTCTGCCACGTTCCCCAGCGGACCCGGGCCCAGACCACGGCCAGCGCGACCAGGACCAGCGCCTGCAGCCACAGCACCAGCGGCATCAGCGCACCGGTGTCACCGGCCATCGCGTCCTCCGGCGCCGGAACGCTCGCCGGCCGCCCGGGCGGGATCGCGACAGCCGTGCCCTGCAGGGTCGCGTCGACGTAGACGGTGCCGCTGGGTGCCCAGCGGCTGCGCCAGCCCGATGCGACCGAGGTGACCAGCGTCAGCCTCCCTGCTCCAGCCGAGAGCGGCACGGGCAGCGGGTCGCCCGCATGGCGCACCCGGTCCACCCGGTACGTGAAGGCGCCCTGGGC
>JANYIP010000018.1 GCA_025361995.1 Streptomycetales bacterium
TCCCCCAACCTGGCCGCCACGTGGTCCCGCAACCCAGGGTGCAAGGCCAGCTTGCACGGCTTGGGTCGACGGGCGCGACGCCAGGCCCGATCATCGGCGTCCACCGCCCGGTAGCGACGGACGCCCTTGTTCTTGGCGACCTCACGGCTGATCGTCGACGGCGCCCGACCCAGCCGCTTGGCGATAGCACGCAACGATTCACCACGAGCCAGACCCCGCGAGATCTCCTCCCGCTCCGCCACGTTCAACGTGCCCGGACGCCGCCTCTGTGCTGGCTGATAGAACCCTCCATAGGGCAACAGGATCGAGTAGATCGACCCCGGCGGCGAACCCACCGTGCGCGAGATCTCGCTCAGCGAGCTGCCCGCCCTCCACATCTCCCACACCTGCTGACGCTTCTGAGACGGCAACCCAGGACGACCGATCTTCGCCATGCCACACCTCCGAGATGATGATCGAGGGTGTTGCGCTGACCGGTTGAGTTCACCTTCAACGAGCTACTACTCTCAGCGCAACAAGCCGGTGTTGCATCGACCGGTTGAATCCGGTCCATTTCGAGCCAGGTCGTTTCGGGCCGTGCTCGTTGCCGCCGGCTTGAAGGGCTCGATGGGCCGGGTCGCGTCCGCTGCCGACAACGCCGCCATGGAGTCTTCTGGGCGCTGCTGCAAAAGAACGTCCTCAACCAGCGCAAGACCTGGCGCACCCGCGAGGAACTTCGCTACGCAATCGTGCTGTGGATCGAGCACACCTACAACCACCGGCGCCGTCAACGCGGACTCGGCAAACTCACCCCCGTCGAGTTCGAGCTAGCCTTCGCCCCGAACGACCAGGACTACGCAGCATGATCAGTCACAACAACCGTCAACTGAATCGACAGCAGACCCCCTCTTCTAGTGGCGTCGGTGAACGTCAACTGCGCGCGGGGGTGGTTCGTTCCTTTTTGCGGGATCAACCGCGAACCCCCGCCGCTACTTGTCCAACTCGATGATTCTGGTCACCTCGGTCACACAGGTGCCGTCATGTCGGCGTCGGTGTGGGGCGCCGGCGCTGAGAACTACTCGGGGATCAGGTCCACGACGTCCTTGATCCGTTAGCCCCCGCTTTGGCCCGTTCCGGCACCAATGGAAAAGGGTTGGGGCCGGTACGCCGCCAGACAGCGGCACGCCGGCCTTCCACACCCGGTCCGACCCGTGCTCCCACTCGCGCGTCGATGTGCAGCGATTCGAGATCCCGGTGAGGAGTGTTGTCTCCCGTTCTCGGCTGCTGCCTCGGCAGGCTTGGCGTGGGCAATGGCAGTCACCCGGCGAAATACAGCCGTGGAGGGCTTCTTCGGTCCGCCTAGCCAGCCATCGCCTCGAGGAACTGCTGCCCCAGCTCGATCCGCTGCTCCTCCGTGCGGGCCTTCTCTATGATCGGGAACTCGATGGTCTCCTCGGATTCGGCGTGCTCACTGACTGCGCTCTTCAAGGTGGCAAACTGAGAGTCGAAGTCGGTGCTGTCCACGTCGAGTTTCGACAGCGCGAGGATGGCTTGGTCGGCCTTCTTCTCCTCGGCATTGCGATCAGTCGTTTCGCCGCCCCCGTCGACCTTCTCGATCACAGGCCGGATGAGTGCCTGCTCGGCGGTCTCGTGCTTCTTGATGAACTTGGTCGCTGCTGCGAAGTTGGCGCTGCGTTCTTCGCCCTTGCTGTCGCTCACCCGGTCGAGGGACTCGGTGATGTCGGCGTGCTGGCGGTACAGGATCGCCAGAATGTCTCCGGCCGCGTACTTTTCGGCCTGCTTGCGATCTTCCTCTGCGCTCATGTCGTCCTCCATCGTCTTGGGTAGTCGTCGGGATACCCGGCCCATCGGGTCCCAAACCACACCTCGCGGTCCGAGATTGCCGGCAGCCGTTCGGGTACAGCTTTGCCCTAAAAGCGACTCGACGGGGGCGGCGGGCGCTAGCAGCGAGGTTCGCCGTGGGAGTCATGAAGGTCCTACGGGTCTCCTGCGTCTAATGTGACTCAGAGCCCATACGACGAGTCAACGGATGGCTGACGATCTTCCGGCCTGTCGATGATCCCGGTCTAACTGAGCACCCACTGGGTCGAGCTTCGTGAATGTGCAGCGCTCAGCCTGTGGGCGCTGGTCGGGCCGCTGGTCGGCGTGGCAAGCCGCCCGGGTCGAGCTAAATCAGGACGTCGAGCCCAAGCAGCGTGAAGCGGACGACCTGGCCGGTGATGTGGGGGCCAGGATGGTCAAGCGAACGGCGAAACAATCCGTCGGGCCGCGCGCCCGAGTCGGCCGGCGCTCGTGCTCAGTCGACTTGGTGCCCGTGCCCACACTGGGTTGCCGTTGCTACCGTGTTGCCGGTTGCCGTGTCCAGCGCGTTAGGCCGGCTGGCGCAGCCACCCCGCCACTGGTGTTCCGGGCGCCCGACACCCGGCGCGTAGATGTCCTCGCCGGTAAGTTGGACTTCGCCAAGATCACCGACTGGGCCGACCCGGAGATCCCCCCACCGCCGGCACCTTCTTGGCCTTCTTGGCCTTCTTAGGTTTCTTGGTGTTCGTACCGTTGTCGGACGTCGTAGTAGCCGCCTGGATGGCCGCTTTCAGGAGCTGAAGGGCGTGGGCGGTATCGCTGGGGTTGGCGGGCTTGGCGATGTTGGTGCCTGTCGTGGCGCGGACCGGTCGGGCGCCGGACTCTGGTGAGCTTTGATGCTGACGAGGTGGCGAGGACGCGGGCTTGGGCTTCGCTGCGGCGGTTACCTTGTGTTGGCTGGCGCCCGATGTGGTGAGCGAGGTCGACTGGTGAGCGGACGGGGCAACGCTGAGTACCAGCGGGGAGACCGCCGCGACGGTGGTGACACTGAGTACCGCTGCGCCGCCTTGCATCACGATGGTGGATCCGGCCGGTGTGGCCAGGGCAAACGGCGTCGAGGCTGCCCACGCCAGCGGTCCCATCGCCCACCGCAGCCGAGGGGTGGAGACCGCGAGCATGGCCCGCACCACCGCAGGGTCGAACTGGGTCGTCGCGCAGCGACGGAGCTCGCGCAACGCGTCCTCGCGGGACAGCGGCCGCTTGTACGAGCGCGCAGCGGTCATGACCTCAAAGGCGTCGGCGACAGCGAGGATGCGGCCGCCGAGGCTGATGTCGGCCGCGGCGAGGCCTCGGGGGTAGCCGGTGCCGTCGTACTTCTCGTGATGGTCTGCGATCGTGCGGCTCCAGTCGCCGAGCCAGCTCGCCAATGGCGCGGTCAGTCGCGTACCGGCGTCTGGGTGGAGGCGGATCATGGCCCATTCGGATTCGTTCAGCCTCCCGGGCTTGTTCAGCACCGATGCGGGGATCTTGAGCTTGCCGACGTCGTGCAGCAGGGCCGCCCAGCGCAACCGCTCACGGTCGTCGGGACGCAGGTCCATCTCCTGGGCGATGAGGTCGGTGAAGACCCGCACACGCTCCGAATGACCTCGAGTGCGACTGTCGTGCGAGCGCAGCGCAGCAACCAGCGCAAGGATCTCCCGGGCGGCCTGGGCATCGTCGGCGCGCACCACGGCGTCACCACGCTGTGCCTTGGCCACGATCTCGCGCAACTTGGCCACGTTCCCCGCGTCGCGGGCTACCGCGTAGCGCGAGGGAGCCTCACCGGGGAAGGCGACCGACACCTCCAGCAGCGCAGCCAACGGCAACAGCTGAGCCAGGGACCTGTGCACCAGCACAAGCACCAGACTGGAAAGACCGACGACGAACACCCAACGCCAAAATGTCGGTAGCGCCGCCACCGCATCCACACGGGTCACCAGCGCCGACGCCAAGAACGACAGAGCCAACGGCAGCCCGCAGTACCCCAACCGGATCGATGCCGCCAGCCCGGCCCGGCGTCGCCAACTCTGATGCAGTCGTTCCCCCACGGCGATTGAATCGACATCCGCACCGAGGGGTACGAATACGCCGAACGGGCGACACCTTCAGGGTACGAGCCCCCAGCGGAGGAGGTAAGCCAGGGGTCTGTGCCGCACGGACGCTAGCCCCAACCGACATTCCGGTTCGATCTTCCTGGATCCGAGCCCAACCTGCCTCACCCGCTAGGTAAGCGGAGGCGCACTTGGTCCGAAGCTAGGGCTACGCGGTGACCGCCTCGGAACCGGTAGACCTCGACCATCTCTCGTTCGTCGACCAAGGGTCGCACCATCCGTGCCGGCTAGTGTCGCGTGTTGGAAGTCTCTTTGTGGTGTGAGGTGCGGGACAATGGGCTATGTCTGTTGCTGCCGCGTTGGTTCTGCGTGCTGGTGATGAGTCGAGGTTGAACGCTGTGCTGCGGTCTTCGACGGTGGAGGCGGGCTTGGCGCAGCGGGCCCGGATCGT
>JANYIP010000062.1 GCA_025361995.1 Streptomycetales bacterium
CTCGCCGAGGTTCTCGCCGATCGACCCGAGGACCGAGCTGCGCTGGAGCCGGAGGCTGGGTCGAGCAGCGGTGGCGGCAGGGTCATCGCGATGCCGGCGAGCTCGCGCACAGCGCGAGGGCTCGCCCGCGCCGCTATGGCCCTCGACTCGGCCGCCGCAACCGAGATCGTCAGCGCCACCTTGAGCCGGCACGGCGTGGTCTGGACTTGGGAGCAGGTCGTGCTCCCGGTACTCGACGGCATCGGGCGCCGCTGGGCCACCACCGGAGCGGGCATCGAGGTCGAGCACCTGCTCTCGGAGTGCGTGATCGTTTCCCTGGCGCGTACTCACCCGTCGATCCCGGAGCCGGTCAACGCGCGGCCGGTCCTGCTGGCGGCGGCCGAGGACGAGCTCCACACCCTCCCGCTGTACGTACTGGCCGGGGCGCTGTCCGAGCGGCAGATCTCGAGCCGGGTGCTCGGGGCGCGAGTGCCGGCCGACGCCCTGGCGGATGCCGTCCGGCGCAGCGGTCCCGCCGCGGTCTTCGTCTGGTCCCAGCTGCGCCCGACCGGTGATCCGGCGAAGCTGTTGTCGCTGCCACGGATGCGGCCGGCCCCGGTCGTGGTGGTGGGCGGCCCCGGATGGGCAGCCCAGCCACCCGGGACCGTGCTGGCCGGCGACCTCGACGACGCGATCGCCCTCATCGCTGACGCCGTGGGAGCCTGAGCCTCCGGTAGCCTCCCCACTGAACCACGGCGATGGTGACCAGCGATGAGGAGAAACCGTGTCGGACCAGCTGGCGAGCTTGCTGGCAGCTGGTGAGCGCGCGGCCTTCCACGGGCGACCTGCGTCCGGGGTACCCCCGCTCCAGCAGGCTGTCGAGGCGGCGCACGAATCCGGCCGAGACGACGAGGCCACCGCGGCCGCCTGGTTGCTCGGGGTCGCACTGGGCGCCTCCGGCCGCTACGGCAGTGCCCTCGCCGTGCTCGAGCCGCTCGCCGAGCGAGCCGCTGTCGACCACCCGGCCCGCCGGCTGTTCGCCTCGCTCGCTGCGTCCACCGCGGCGAGCGTGCACCGTCAGCTGGGGCGGCACGCGGCTGCCCAGGAGCTGGACGACCAGGCGCAGGAATTGGCCGGGGACGCCGCTGAGGCCTTGTTCGATGCTCGCCTGGGCCTGGCTGCCGACGCCGTCGGGCTGGGCGACGCGGCGACCGCACGGAGCCGGCTCGAGCAGGCCACCGCACTGCTCGAGGGCCGCTCCGACTGGTGGAGGCAGCGGGTCCGCGTGCTCTGGGTACGCGCTGAGGTCAGCCTGCTCACTGGCGACCCCGGCGGCGCAATCAAGGCCGCCGAGACCGCCGTCACCCTCGCCGAGTCCTCTGGCGCCCCGCGGCACGTGGCCAAGAGCCTGCTCTTCCTCGGGGTGGCCCAGGTCTCTGGCGGCGACACGAACGAAGCAGCGGCCACCCTGCGCCGGGCCGCGACGCTGAGCGAGTCCCTGGGCTGCCTGCCGCTGGTGTGGCCGTCGCGGGCCATGCTCGGGGCGCTGCTCGAGGGCGTCGTGCCGCAGGAGTCCGCGCGCAGCCTCGCCAGCGCCCGCAGCACCGTCATCAGCATCGCGGACGACTTGCCGGAGGATCTGCGAGCCGACTGGCTGGGCCGCCCTGACGTCGCCACGCTGCTCGAAGGCTGAGTCCGACCCCGGACCCCGGATCGGGGAAGCTGGAGATCCGGGCTCACGTGGAGCCGTCATCGTGCCGAAGCATCTTGTGTGGCAACGGTCTGTGTGTGTGACGACTCTCCGCTGGCGCGGGAGTCGCTGCGTCGCGTAGTGGCGACGGTACCCGGCGTCGACCGGGTGAGCGCTGCCGCGAGCGGCGAGGAGATGCTCGCCCGCTACTCCGTGGAGCGACCGGACCTGGTCCTGGCCGACGTACGCATGCCAGGCATCGGCGGTGTCGAGGCGACCCGTCGCCTGCTCGCCGTCCACCCGAACGCTGCCGTCCTCATGCTGACGATGGCCGAGGACACCGATGGGGTGGCCCGCGCGGTCGCCCATGGTGCCCGCGGCTACGTACGCAAGGACGCCTCCCGCGAGGAGCTGTCCGCCACCTTGGTCCAGGTGCTCAACGGCCGCAGCCGCTCCGCGTCGGTACCAGCTCGTCGGGGTGACGGGCAGACCGAGCCGCCGTCGCTGTCGGAGCGCGAGCTGCAGGTGCTGTCAGGGATGTCCCGCGGCCGCAGCAACGCCGAGATCGGCCGCGAGCTCTACCTCTCCGAGGACACCGTCAAGACCCACGCCCGGCGCCTCTTCCGCAAGCTCGGTGCCGCCGACCGGGCGCACGCTGTCGCGGTGGGTTTCCGTTGGGGTCTGGTGCGCTGAGGCGCGGGCACCTGCCGGTACGATGAGGCATGGAGCCAGCAGTTGCAGCCGTGCCTGACCCGTTCGCCCGCGTCGGACTCACCTTCGACGACGTGCTCCTCCTGCCGGCCGCGTCCGACGTCCTGCCCAACGACGTCGACACCACCACCTCGCTGACCCGCAACCTCCGCGTCCGCATCCCGCTGGTGTCGTCGCCGATGGACACTGTCACCGAGGCCCGGATGGCGATCGCGATGGCCCGCGAGGGCGGCGTCGGCATCCTGCACCGCAACCTCTCGATCGAGGACCAGGCCTCCCAGGTCGACCTCGTGAAGCGCTCCGAGGCCGGCATGGTGACCAACCCGGTGACCTGCAACCCGGGCGACACGCTGGCCGACGTCGACCGGTTGTGCGCGCGTTACCGGATCTCCGGTGCGCCGGTCGTCGACGGTTCCGGCGTCCTGGTCGGAATCGTCACCAACCGCGACATGCGCTTCGAGTCCGACCACTCCCGGCTGGTCCGCGACGTGATGACCCCGATGCCGCTGGTCACCGGCCCGGTCGGCATCTCGAGCGACGCCGCGTTCGCCCTGCTGGCTCAGCACAAGATCGAGAAGCTCCCGCTGGTCGACGCGGCGAGCCGGCTCACCGGGCTCATCACGGTCAAGGACTTCGTGAAGTCCGACCAGTACCCGCTGGCGACCAAGGACGCCGACGGGCGGCTCGTCGTGGGTGCTGCGGTCGGGGTCGGCGAGGAGTCGTACAAGCGGGCCCGGACCCTCGTCGACGCCGGCGTCGACCTGCTCATCGTGGACACCGCGCACGGCCACTCGCGGGCCGTGCTGGAGATGGTCGCCCGGCTCAAGCGCGACACCGAGATCGACATCGTGGGCGGCAACATCGGCACCCGCGAGGGTGCGCAGGCCCTCGTCGATACGGGTGCGGACGGCGTCAAAGTGGGCGTCGGTCCCGGCTCGATCTGCACCACCCGGGTCGTCGCGGGTGTCGGCGTCCCGCAGGTC
>JANYIP010000072.1 GCA_025361995.1 Streptomycetales bacterium
AACCGGTCGGGCTGGGGCTGCCCCAGCCCGACCGTCAACCGTTCCTTGTACCTACTTGGACTGTAGGTGCAGCAGGACCTGCTCGATGTCCGGCACGTTGAACGCCGACGGCTGGGCGAAGGGGTTGTCCTTCGTGGGCCATCCATTCAGGTTCTTGGTGCTGTACTGGAACCAGTCCACCGACTCCGTCGTCGGGATGATCGGGATGTCTTTGAGCATGTACCCCTCGATCTGCTTGATGATCGAGATCTGGGTGGCGGAGTCGGCCCCGGCGTACTGGTCGAAGAGGGCGTCCACCGCGGGGTTGGAGTAGCGCTCGTAGTTCGTCGATGCGTCGGTGCCGATCGGCGCCGAGTTCTTCGAGTAGAGGATCTCCCGCAGCTCGTAGTACGGCGTCGGTCCGCCGGCCTCGCCGTAGTAGGCGAGGTCGAAGTCACCCTTGTAGAGCTTGTCGTCGTACGCCTGCTGGGCGAGGTCCGAGACGGTCAGGTCGATCCCGATCGGGGCGATCTCCTGCTTGATCTCCTGCAGCGAGGCATCCCAGTCGGTGTAGCCGCTGACCGTGATCACGGTCAGCTTCAGCGGCTTGGCGGGGCTGTAGCCGGCGCTGGCCAGGTACCGGGTCGCCTTCGCGATGTCCGGCTTGGTGGTGGCGTCCGGGTACCCGTACGTCGTCGCAGTGGTGGAGTCGAGGTACGTGGTGAAGGTCGGCAGCACGATCCCGGTCTGGCTGGCCGCGGGCTGGTAGCCGCTCTCGCCGATCTTCGAGACCTCCTGCTTGTCGATCGCGTACGCCAGCGCCTGCCGGATCGCCAGGTTGCTCGTGACGTGCTTGGCGTCGAGGTTCGGGAAGAGCGCGACGTTGGTGACCGGCGGGAACCAGTAGTGGTTGTTGGCCGGGTCCTTCGCGACGTAGAACTTGTCGATCCCGGGGATGAACTGGCTGCCCCACTGCGCCTTGCCGGTGGCGAGGTCAAGGTTCGCCGGCCCGTTGTCGGTGTACGCCGGGTACTCGACCTTGCTGATCTTCGGCAGGCCCGCCTGCCAGTACGTCGGGTTCTTCGTGTACTGGATGTTGGTGGGCTTGCACGGGTTCACGACGTAGGGGCCGGTGCCGATCGGGTTGACGTCGGCCCAGGTGTCGGGCTTGGCCGCCGGCTCGCCGGTCGACCAGATGTGCTGGGGAACGATCCCGACCTGGTCGGCGAAGTAGTAGAAGTACGGCTGGGCCGGGACCTTGAAGTTCATGGTGACCTGGTTGCCGGCTGCCGTGACGCTGTCGAGCACGTCGCCGGTCCAGAGCGCGTAGAGGTCGAGCGCAGTGTTCTTCTTCATCAGGTTGAACGTGAAGGCCACGTCATCGGCCGACATGGGCTGTCCGTCGCTCCACTTCACGCCAGCGCGGATCGTGAAGACGATCGACTTCTTGTCAGCGCCCCAGGTGTAGGACGAGGCCAGCATCGGCGTCTCGGCGGCGTCCTTCAGGGCGTTCACGAAGACGAGGGGCTCGTAGATGATCCCGAGCGACTCCGCGTTGTTGGAGGGGTTGAACGGATTGAACTGGCACGGCCAGGTCTGGCCCTGCTCGTTGGAGATGGTGACCACGTCCGTCCCACTCCCGTTGCCCTTGCTTGCACCGGTGGTGCCGCTGCTGCTGGAGCAGGCGGCCGTCAGCAGGCCGATCGCTGCGGCCACAGCCATGAGCTTCTTGCGCCTCATCGTGAAGACCCCTCACTGATCGTGCCGCAGGCAGGACCTGGCTGGCATCGGGTTGCCGGAATTGTGCCGAACGAGCAGGTCGAGCGATTCGATCGGCTGGCGGGGTTCACGCGAGTGCCCCCTGGCCCAGGGCCGCCCCGCGCTCGGCCCAGGACGCCGCGCGGACCCCCAGGGCGAGGGCGCCGATCAGCGGGGCGTCGAACGGGAACTCCGCCAGGACGAGCTCGGGCGGGTACGGCACGCCTGCATCCAAGGCAGCGCGCAGGCCCGGCTGGATCTGGTCCCACGACCGCACCATGCCACCCCCGACGGCGATCCGGACCGGGTCGATGGCGATCGCGAGGTTCACCACGTGCAGCGAGAGCTCGGTGACGAACGCGTGGACCAGCTCGGCAGCCTTCTGGTCCGACCCGGCGCGGGCGAACACCTCCGAGGCTGTGGTCGGGCGCCCGAAATCGGCGCTGGCCCGGGCAGCGAGCGCCTTTCCGCTGGCCACGTCCTCGAGCGGGACACGGTCGCGGAGCGGCACGCCGACGTCGCTCAGGCCTCGCAGGTTGTAGCCGATCTCGCCGGCGGCACCGCGTCCGCCGGTGACCACGGTGCCGCCGACGACAAGGGCGACGGCGAGGCCCGTACCCAGGTTCAGGTAGAGCGCAGGGTCGCAACCGGTGAGGGACCCCCAGGTCAGCTCGGCTCTGGCCGCGGCCTTCACGTCGGTGACCATACGTACCGGGACGCCGGGGAAGGCCGAGCGCAGCTCGCGACCGAAGGCCAGGGTGTCCCAACCCGCGATGTTGGGCGCGAGCTCGACGCCGTCCTCGCCCGGGATCCCGAACGTGCACGCGCCGACAGCTGCCAGCACAGCACCCGGGACCGCGTCCCGCAGCAGCGTGTGCGCCGCCTCGATGCCTCGAGCGAGACTGGCTTGCGCGCCGTCCTCGGCCCGGCTGGACACGGTCGCCGAGGCGAGCCGAGCTCCCGAGCTGTCGCAGACGGCCACGGCGATCTTCGTCCCGCCGAAGTCGAGGCCGAGCACGACGCTGGCTGGGCGATCCAGTGGGGAGGACGGGGACGACGGGGACGCTGAAGACACTGCTGACATCACCACCCTCGCGCTCGCCGCTCTTGATTGTTAGGAAAGTAGACTTACAATTACTCGAACGCAAGGCTCCCAGGTAAAAGATCGGTAACAACACGCGACTCGACACCGGTCTCACCAGGCGGCGGGAGGTGGCATGGCCTTCGACTCAGCGGCGCGGCCGCAGTCGATCCGGGTCATGAACGAGCAGCTGCTCCTCGACCTCATCCGTCGTGCGAGCCTGCCGAACCGGCGATCTCCCGGGCCGACCTGGCCCGCGCGTCCGGGCTGTCCAAGCCCACCGTGTCCCTCGCGCTGACGAACATGGAGCGAGCCGGGCTGGTCTTCGCCACCGGCGTACGGAGCGGTGTCCCCGGGCCGGCCGCGGTGCTCTACCAGGTACGCGCGGAGGCGGGCATGGTCCTCGCGCTCGACGTCGGGCAGCAGTTTTGCGCGGGGCGATCAGTGATCTGGCCGGCACCGTGCGGGCCCGGGCGACGGTACGGCTGCACGCGTCCGGCAGCCAGGGAAGCGAAGGAATCGTCGCCGAGCTCGTCGGCCTCGGGCAGACCCTGCTGCGGATGGCCGGCCTCGACCGTGCGCCGGTGACCCAGACCGTCATCGGCAGCCCCGGCGTGTACGACCCAACCCGCGACGCGCTCGCCCTGGCCGGCGGCCTGCGCGGCTGGGACTCCCCCTCGGTCCTGCCCCGCCTCCGCGAGGCCTTCGGCGCGTCCGTACTGATCGAGAACGACATCGATGTCGCTGCCCTCGCCGAACGTGCCCACGGCCACGGCCGCGGCGTCGACAGCTTCGCCTTCATCTCGATCGGTACGGGCATAGGGATGGGCCTGGTGCTCGGCGGCCGCCGGCAGTGTGCGCCAGGAAGCCTTGCTGGTGGCCAAGGCGGTGTGCGCGGTGGTGGCCGTGGCCGACCCTGAGCTTGTCGTGATCGGCGGGGGGATCGGCCCGGCCGAGGGCTTCCTTGACGCCGTCGCCCGAGACGTACGGCGGATCTCCCCGGTCCTGCCCGAGCTGCGGGTCAGTGCCCTGGGGGCTTATGCGGTGGTGGACGGCTGCCTAGCGGCCGGGGTCGAACGGGCCTGGGAGATCGTTGTCGAACGCCTCCCCCAGCCGTGATCGCTCGGGGCTGGGAGAGGCCTTGGTGACTCAGGACGCAAGCCGCGTCAGGATGCTCTCGAGCTCGCTGTTCTCCTCGGGAGTGTGGCGACGCATGATGCTGTCGAGCTCGCGACGGCCGGAGGGCGTCGAGACGAGGTCGAGGACCTCGCGCTCCATCTGACGACGGGCCGCGCGCTGCCCGCGACGCTCAGCGCGAGCCTGCTGGGCGGACGAGAGGGACTGGGAAAAGCGGTTCATTGGATCCTCAATTGCCGATGCGGTGTGCTTCGAACGGTGTTTCCAGCACGGACACGCGGACGTGTCCACACCTGGTGGAACGCCCGTGCCCACTCAGTTGGTCCCCGCGCGCACCGTGACGCGCGTCACGCCACCCCACCAGATCGACTTTGCCCCTGAAGGGCCGCTCGATCGGCCGTTTTGGGCCTGGCAGGAGGGAAAGAGCGACCTTTCAGGG
Organism: Streptomycetales bacterium; assembly: GCA_025361995.1. Taxonomy (GTDB): domain Bacteria; phylum Actinomycetota; class Actinomycetes; order Prado026; family Prado026; genus JANYIP01. The sequence goes on from JANYIP010000072.1 coordinate 4,395, forward strand.
GGCAAAGTCAGGGCAGCGATGCCCCGGGTCAGGCGCCGGTAACCCCGTCGATGCGCTCCCGGAGCAGGTCGGCGTGCCCGTTGTGCCGGGCGTACTCGGCGATCATGTGTACGTAGACCAGCCGCAGCGAGTAGACCTCGCCGCGGAGGGCGAACGTGTCGTCGAACGAACGGGCCTGCGCCGCGAGGTCGGCCAGCCGGCACTCCTCGCGCAGCCGCGCGAACGCCTCCTCCGCCTCCGAGGCATCGACATCGGTGAAGTCCGCGTCCTTGCCGTGGGCCGGGTCATACATCGGGTCGAGCAGCTCGCCGGCCACGCGCTCCCGGAACCACACGCGTTCCACCTTCGCCATGTGCCGAACCAGGCCGAGCAAGGACAGCGTGGACGGCCGCACCGCGCGCAGCGCCAGCTGCTCCCCCGTCAGACCTGCGCAGATGGTGAGCAGCGTCGCCCGCTGCCAGGCCAGGAACGCCTCCAGAATTGGCCGGTCGTCCCCGACGAGCGGCCCGTCAGGGGCGGGAGCGGGTGTCGGTGCCGTCCACGTCTGGCTCGAGGTCATGACTCCATCATCCCTGCCAAGAACCAGGACAGACCCACGGTCAGGAGACAAGGAGCTCGGCGCGCATGCCGTCGGCGTAGTGGTTGGGCAGGTTGCAGACGAGCTCGTACCTGCCCGGGGCGAGAGTGAGGGTGGTCCACCCGACGCTGCCAGCCGCGATGCCGTCGCCGGCCCCCGATCTGCAGCTGGTCGAGGCCTCGCCCAGGCTGCCCGCCTCATCGACCTTGCCGCTCGCGGCAGGTTGCCTGGCACCGACAGGATCGCCGGCTCCGAGCGGCAGCACGACGAGCTCGTGGGTGCGCCAGCCCAGGTTCGTGGCCACGATGGTGACCGGCCCCGCCGCCACCCGTGCCGTGCTCGCGCGCAGCAGCATCCGGGACCCCAGCGGCGCCGTGCCGCCCATCATCCGGCTCATCCCCATGTCGGCGAGGACCACGCTCACAGTCCGCCCGGGCAGGCTCGCCGGAGCGGTGCACGTCTGCGTGGAGTAGTGGTAACCCGAGGTGGTGCCCATCATCGTCGAGCCGCCGCCGCAGCCGGCCAGCACGAGTCCGGCCACGGCGGCAAGAGCTACAGTCTTCATGCCTCCAGTGCACACGTCGCGGGAAGGTCCCCGGCAGTGCCGGAGGTCCCACGAACGCGCGGCACCCAGCCCTGGCAGCCAGCCGGTCAGACGCCGAGCTTGGCCATGAGCAGCTCGCGTACCCGGGCAGCGTCGGCCTGACCGCGCGTGGCCTTCATCACTGCACCCACGATGACCCCGGCCGCGGTGACCTTGCCGGCGCGGATCTTCTCGACGACGTCAGGGTTCGCCGCCACGGCCTCGTCGATCGCCGCGAGGAGCGACACGTCGTCTCCGACGACCTGCAGCCCGCGGCCTGTGACGACGTCGTCCGGCGAGCCCTCGCCGGCGAGCACGCCGTCCACCACGGCGCGGGCCATGGTGTCGGTCAGCGTCCCGGCCTCCACGAGCGCGATGACACGGGCGACGTCCGCCGGGAAGATCCCGAGCTGGCCGAGCTCGACGTCACGCTCGTTGGCGAGCCGAGCGAGCTCGCCCATCCACCACTTGCGGGCGGCGGCCGGGTCGGCGCCGTCCGCGATGGTGGCCTCGATGACGGCGAGCGCGTCCGCGTTGAGGACAGCGGTCATCTCGAGGTCGGACACACCCCAGTCGGCCTGCAACCGGCGGCGGCGGTCCGCGGGCATCTCGGGGAGCGCCGACCGCAGCTCCTCGACCCAGGCTGCATCAGGAGCGACCGGCACGAGGTCGGGCTCGGGGAAGTACCGGTAGTCCTCAGCCTGCTCCTTGCTGCGTCCCGACGTGGTGACGCCGGTGTCCTCGTGCCAGTGACGCGTCTCCTGGACGACCCGCCCGCCGGCCTCGAGGAGCGCACCCTGGCGCTGCATCTCATAGCGCACCGCGCGGGCGACCGACCTCAGCGAGTTGACGTTCTTGGTCTCGGACCGGGTGCCGAGCTCGTCGACCCGAGTACGTCGCAACGAAAGGTTCACGTCGCAGCGCAGCGAACCCTGATGCATGTGGGCGTCCGAGATGCCGAGGGCGACCACCAGCGCGCGCAGCTCCCCCACGAAGGCCCGCGCGAGCTCCGGGGCCAATGCCCCGATGCCCTCGATGGGTTTGGTCACGACCTCGATCAGCGGGATCCCGGCACGGTTGTAGTCGACGAGGGAGTACTCGGCGCCCTGGATTCGTCCGGTCTCGCCGCCGACGTGCGAGGACTTGCCGGTGTCCTCCTCCATGTGCGCACGCTCGATCTCGATGCGGTGGATCCGTGGCCCGTCGGGCGTGGGGACCTCGACGTCGAGCCATCCTCCGTACGCGATGGGCTCGTCGTACTGCGACACCTGGTAGTTCTTGGGCATGTCCGGGTAGAAGTAGTTCTTGCGGGCGAAGCGGCACCAAGACGCGATCGAGCAGTTGAGCGCGAGTCCGAGACGCACGGCGGACTCGACGGCGACCGCGTTGACCACCGGGAGCGCGCCGGGCAGTGCCAGGCAGGTCGGGCAGGTCTGCGTGTTCGGTGCGGCGCCGAACTCAGTACGGCAGCCGCAGAACATCTTGGTCTGGGTGCCCAGCTCGACGTGGACCTCGAGGCCGAGGACCGGGTCGAAGCCGGCGAGCACGTCGTCCCACCGCATCAGCGGGTCGGTCGGGTGCGTCACAGCGCCGGCGCTCCGTCCAGGATCGGGGCGCCCCAGCGGTCGAGCATCGCCGCCTCGAGCGCGCCGCCGACCCGGTAGAGCAGGTGGTCGGCGAGCACCGGGGCCATGACCTGCAGCCCGACCGGCAGCCCGTCCTCGGGAGCCAGCCCGATCGGCAGCGACAGGCCCGGCGTCCCCGCGAGGTTGGCCGGGATGGTCGCGACGTCGTTGAGGTACATGGCGAGCGGGTCGTCGAGCTTCGCGCCCAGCTTGAACGCAGTGGTCGGTGCCGTCGGCGAGACGAGCACGTCCACCTGCTCGAAGGCGGCGGCGAAGTCGCGGGTGACGAGGGTGCGTACCTTCTGCGCGGAGCCGTAGTACGCGTCGTAGTAGCCGGCCGAGAGCGCGTACGTCCCCAGCATGATCCGGCGGATGGCCTCGTCGCCGAACCCGGTCGCCCGGGTCCGGCCCATGACCTCCTCGACCGACCGGGTGCCGTCGTCTCCCGCGCGCAGTCCGAAGCGCATACCGTCGAACTTGGCGAGGTTGCTGGAGCACTCGCTCGGCAGGATCAGGTAGTAGGCCGCCAGCGCGTACGGGAAGTGCGGGCAGGACACCTCGACGACCTCCGCGCCCAGCTCCTCGAGCAGCGCCACGGACTCGTCGAACCGCTGCTGGACCCCCGCCTGGTAGCCATCGCCGGTCAGCTCACGAACCACCCCGACACGCATGCCGCGCACGTCGGGATGGCGCGCAGCCTCGACGACCGGCGGGACCGGCAGGTCGATCGAGGTCGAGTCGAGCGGGTCGTGACCGGCGATGACGGCGTGCAGCAGGGCCGCGTCGAGCACGGTGCGCGCGCACGGCCCCGCCTGGTCGAGCGACGACGCGAGGGCGACGAGCCCGTAGCGCGAGACTCCGCCGTAGGTCGGCTTGATGCCCACTGTTCCGGTCACGGCAGCCGGCTGCCGGATGGAGCCGCCGGTGTCGGTACCGATCGCCAGTGGCGCCTCGTACGACGCGACGGCTGCCGCCGACCCGCCACCGGAACCGCCCGGGATCCTGGTCAGGTCCCACGGGTTGTGCGTCGGGCCGTAGGCCGAGTGCTCGGTCGAGGAGCCCATCGCGAACTCGTCCATGTTCGTCTTGCCGAGGATCACCACGCCCGCCTCCTTGAGGCGGCGGGTCACGGTCGCGTCGTACGCCGGACGCCAGCCCTCGAGGATCTTTGAGCCGCAGGTCGTCGGGATGCCCTCCATCGTGAGGACATCCTTGAGCGCCAGCGGTACGCCGGCCAGCGGACCGAGGGCAGCCGCACCACCGGCAGCCCGGGCGGCATCGACCGCACCTGCGGCGGCGAGGGCGCCTGCCGTGTCGACGTGCAGGAATGCGTGCACCGCGGCGTCGACGGCAGTGATGCGGTCGAGGTGGGCCTGCGCGACCTCGACCGCCGAGGCGTCGCCGGTGGCCACCACCGAGGCCAGCCGGGCCGCCGTCATCCGGGTCAGGTCGGTCGACTCGGTCACTGGCTAGCTCTCATCGTCGAGGATCCGGGGCACCCGGAACCGGCCGGACTCGGTTGCCGGCGCGGCACTCAGCGCCTGCTCCGCGGTCAGCGACGGCTGCACGACGTCGGCACGGAAGACGTTGGTGAGGGGCAGCGGGTGCGACGTCGGCGGGATGTCGTCAGCGGCCACCTCGGAGACGGTCGCGACCGACTCGAGGATGATGTCGAGCTCGGCGCGCAGCCGTGCGAGGTGCTCGGCGGGGAGGTCGAGGCGGGCGAGCACCGCGAGGTGTGCGACCTCTTCAGGCGTTATCGCCGGCATCGAAAACCGCTCCTCGGGGGCTGCTGGGTGTTACAGCCATCTTAGGCGGTCGGGCTCAGGTGCCGGACTCCGCGACCAGGTGCAGCGGGGTGAGCGCCACCGCCTCGCCCTCAGGTCGGACAACAGGCAAGTCTCCGGTGTCGTCGGCCCGGCTGCTGGCGTGGTCGCTCTCGCTGAAGTGCCCGCGCAGCCACTCGGTCGCTGCCGCTGACGGCATCGGCCGGCTGACGAACCAGCCCTGCGCGCTGTCGCAGCCGAGGCCGACCAGCTGGTTCCAGACCTCTTCGGTCTCGACGCCCTCGGCCACCGCCTGCAGACCGAGCCCGTGCGCGAGGTCGATGATCGAGCGGACGATGGACGCGTCCTCGCCGTCGCGGGTGAGCCGGCTGACGAACGACTGGTCGACCTTGATCTCGCTCACCGGCAGCCGCTTCAGCATGAACATGGACGAGTAGCCGGTGCCGAAGTCGTCCAGGCTCAGCTCGACGTCCAGGGCCTCCAGCGCGACCAAGGTGTCCAGCACCCGGGAGTGCTCGGCCATCAGGGTGCGCTCGGTGAGCTCCAGCTTCAGGAGCGTCGCCGGCACGCGGTGCCGGGCGAGCGCTTCGGAGACCGTGCGAGCCAGCTCGGCGCCGTGCAGGTCACGGGCGGACACGTTGACCGCCACCGCGACCAGGAAGCCTTCGTCCCGCCACGCGGCGACCTGGGCGAGCGCAGTGTTGATGACGTACGACGTCAGCCGGTGCATCAGGCCCGACGTCTCGGCCAGCGGGATGAACTCGTCCGGCGGGATGAAGCCGCGCTCGGGGTGGTTCCAGCGGATCAGGGCCTCCACGCCGACGACGCCGCCACCCTCGAGGGCGACCTTCGGCTGGTAGTGCAGGTCGAGCTCGCCGGCATCGAGCGCTCGCCGGAGGGATGCGAGCAGGCCAAGTCGGCCCGTCGTGTGCCGGTCGCGCGCCGGGTCGTACACCTCGACCTCGGTGTGCAGCTCCTTCGCGAGATACATGGCCACGTCGGCCCGGCGCATGAGGTTGTCCACGTCGCGCCCGTGGTCGGGGAACACCGCGATCCCGATGCTGACCTCGAGCTCGAGCAGGACGTCCTCGAGCTGGAACGGCTCGTTCAGCGCCTGCCGGATCCGTACGGCGACATCGGCGGCTGCGCGTGCGTTCGACACGTGGGGCAGGTAGATCGCGAACTCGTCCCCGCCGAGGCGGGCCACCAGGTCTTCCGGTCGCAGGACGCTGCTGATCCGGATCGCCACGAGCTCCAGCAGCCGGTCGCCCACGTGGTGCCCCAGGGTGTCGTTGACCTCCTTGAACCGGTCGAGGTCGAGCAGGGCGAGCGCGAACGCGGGAGAGTCGAGCTGCGCGACCGCATCCCCGAGGCTGCGCAGCAGGTACTTGCGGTTCGGCAGCCCGGTCAGCGGGTCGTGCAGCGCCTTGTGCTGCTCCTGCAGGGAGATCCGGGCGGTCTTGTGGACCGCGAACATCGGGATCAGCAGCAGCGGTACGTACCATCCGCTCGCCTGGGCCGCGAAGACGACCAGCGGCGACAGCGCGAGCACCGCAGCGGAGGTGACGATGTAGAAGAAGATGTCACCGAACAGGGCCTCGACGAAGGTGTGCCCCACGTCGGCACCGACCCCGGCGACCAGTGCGTCGTTGACGACGAACCAGATCACCCAGCTCGGCACGATCCAGAACAGGTCGCTGCCAGTGAGGTCGCGCCCGGCGGCGACGATGCCGTCAGGCAGGCCGACCAGGACGAGCGCCGACCAGGCGGCCGTGACCGACAGGACGTACTGCCCGACGTTGAAGAAGATGATCCAGGGCCGCTTGCGCTTGACCAGCTCGGAGGTGACCGTCACGACGGCCTGCAGGAGCAGTGCGGGCCACAGGCCCCAGAGGTAGAGGATCGCGAAGACGAAGGCGGTCGAGGTGACCGTGCCCTCGGAGTCGTACGAGCCAGCGGTACGGACCGGACGCAGCTCGCCCAGCAGGACCAGCGCGGCGATCACCCAGAAGGCGGCCGGCATCAGGCCCATCAGCGGCTGCACCTTGACGGCAGCCAGGGCGACCAGCGCCCATCCGCCCCACACCGAGACGTGCCAGGTGGCCGCGAAGAGCGACACGCGGGCGAGCGACGGCCGAACTGACGACTTGCCCCCCATGCGACCTCCCCACGGATCTGCGACTTGCTCCCCTGTGTGTCTCGGGAACGTCAGGGCTTGCCTTGAGGACTAGGCGGGAGTGATGCGAATGCGCTAGGCCGAACCAGTCGCTGCCGTCTCGGCTCCGCCGCGAAGGACATGCAGTGCGCGGGCTCGGCTCGGGTGGCGCAGCAGCCACTCGGTGGCCCG
>JANYIP010000104.1 GCA_025361995.1 Streptomycetales bacterium
GCATCGGCGGGGGCGGAGCTGTCCTACACGGGCTTCACCCGGCTGGGCCTGCTGCCCTTCGACCACGAGCGCCAGATGACCTCGGCGCTGGTCCGGGCCGCCGACGGCCGCGGTGCCGGTGCCCGGGTCGGTCTCGGTCGAGAGCAGGCCGAGCAGCAGGGTCTGGGCCGACTCGGCGCCGGCCGGGTCGATCGCGGCGGTGAAGGTGATCCGCCCCTCGGTCAGCGTCCCGGTCTTGTCGGTGACCAGCACGTCCATGTCGCCGAGGTCCTCGATGCACACGAGCCGCTTGACGAGGACCTTGCGCTTCGCGAGCTCGCGGCACCCGGTCGCCAGGCTGGTGCTCACCACCGCGGGCAGGAGCTGCGGGGTGATCCCGACGGCGATGGCGAGGGAGAAGAGCAGCGACTGGATCAGCGGCCGGTGCAGCACCAGGTTGGTCACCAGGATCAGCGTCGTCAGCGCGATGGCCACCTGCAGGAGCAGCACGGAGAAGCGCCGCAGCCCGATCTGGAAGTCGGTCTCGGGCTGCCGCTCGCCGAGCCCGGTGGCGATCCGCCCGAACTCGGCCCGGGAGCCCGTCGCGACGACGACCCCGGTGCCGGATCCGCCGTGCACGACCGTGCCCATCAGGGCGCACGACGTGAGGTCACCGAGTCCCGCCCCGGCCGCGACCGGCGCGGCGGACTTGTCGACCGGCAGCGACTCCCCGGTGAGCAGGCTCTCGTCGCACTCCAGGCCCGTGCAGGTCAGCAGCCGCAGGTCCGCTGGCACGATCTCGCCCAGCTCGAGCCGTACGACGTCGCCCGGGACGAGGGCGGTGACGTCGACCTGCTGCGGCTGACCGCCGCGGACGACCACGACCCGGTGGCTCACCTGCGAGTGCAGCGCCTCGGTGGCCCGCTCGGCCCGGTACTCGTTGACGAAGCCCAGACCCACGCTCGCCGCCAGGATGATCCCGATGACGATCGTGTCGGTGCGCTGGCCGAGGAAGAAGGAGATCGTCGCGGTCACCGCGAGCAGGATCAGGACGGCGTTGTCGAGCTGGCGTGCGAGGATCCGCCAGGGCTTCGCGTGATGGGTACGCAGGGCATTGGGGCCGACCAGGGTCAGCCGGCGGGCGGCCTCGTCGTCGGCGAGGCCGGTGACGACGCTGGTGAGGGCAGCCAGGACATCGCTCGTCTCGCGGGAGGCCGCTTCGGTGACCGGCATCCCGGGAGCCGTGGCCGGAGCGGACCGGACCTGGGCGCGCCTCACCCGGGGACGCTGCCGGCCAGCAGCTGCTCGACGCCGGCCGCGATCTCGAGGTCCTCGCGCGAGCGGACGACCAGCACCCGTACGCCGTGGGCGTCGGCACTGATGTCGGTGTCGGTGATCGGTGCGGAACCCGTCCCGGCCTCGGCGTTGTTCTCCTCGTCGAGGTAGACGTCCAGGTGCGCGAGCCGGGCGGCCACCTGCCGTCGTACCTGCCAGGCCCGCTCGCCGACGCCGCCGGTGAAGACGAGGGCGTCGAGCCCGCCGAGGCTCACGGTCATCGCGCCGATGCTCCCAGCCAACCGGTGCAGGTACACGTCCAGGGCGAGCCGGGCGTCGTCGTCCTGGCGGAGCAGGATCTCGCGCATGTCGGAGGTACCCGCGAGCCCGAACAGCCCGGACCGGTGCTCGAGGTTGGTGGCGACCTCGTGCGGCGACAGCTGGTCGTGCTCCTCCAGCCAGGTGATCAGCCCTGGGTCGACCGAGCCGCTGCGGGTAGCCATGACCAGCCCGTCCAGCGGGGTGAACCCCATCGTGGTGTCGATGCTCCGGCCGTCGAGCACGGCGGCCAGCGACGCTCCCGCGCCGAGGTGGCAGGTCACCACCCGTCGGGCGTCCGGTGCCAGCCGCAGGGCCCGGCCGGTGGCCCACGCGTGCGAGAGGCCGTGGAACCCGTACCTGCGCACCCCCCAGCGTTCGCGCCAGTCCCTGGGCAGCGGGTACGTGTACGCGGCCGGCGGCAAGGTCGCGTGGAACGCGGTGTCGAAGCAGGCCACGTGCGGGGTGTCCGGCAGGAGCCGGCGGGCTGCGTCCAGGCCCGCCAACGACTTCGGCTGGTGCAGCGGCGCCAGCTCGACCAGGTCGCGCAGCCGCTGCTCGACGTCGCTGTCGACCAGGACGGGAGCCACGAACTCGAGACCGCCATGGACGATCCGGTGCCCGACAGCGTCGACGTCGGGCGCCAGAGCGGCCAGAGCTGGCAGCCGGTCGTACGACTCGATGGTCTCCCCGTCGACGACGAGATCGACCTTCAGCGAGCTCGACGCGGCGTTGACGACCAGGACGCGCACGTCAGGGTGTCCAGGTCCAGCCGGAGATCTCCGGCGCGTCCACACCGAACTCGCGGGTGTACGCCCGGGCGCGCAGCCGCGCGTCGACCATCTCCTGGCGCAGCCACGCGACCCGGCCCTGCAACGACGGCACCCGGTC
>JANYIP010000172.1 GCA_025361995.1 Streptomycetales bacterium
GTGGTCGACGACCGCGCAGAAGCCGGACGACGGGCAGGAGATCCCCGTCGGGGTCTGAGCACCGCTGTAATGCGCCGTCCAGGTCGTCCCGTCGAAGATCACGACATTCCCGAAGTCCTGACCCGCTGCACAGAACGTGGAGCTCGGGCACGAGATCGATTTGTACGAACCGTCGAGGTCGCTCGTGGTGGCCCAGGTGGAGCCGTCATAGGCGATGAGGTCTCCGTTGAAGTCCACCGGGTAGTTCGTGACCGCTCGGCAGAACGCCGCGGACGCGCAGGAGATGGCCGTCGGCGGGTACGGGTAGCCGGTTCCGACAACGACGGGCGAAGTCCAGGCGTGTCCGTCGTACGTCATCTCCTCGGCCTGCGAGTCGACGAGCGCGCAGAAACTCGCGGTCGGGCAGGAGACCGAGATCGCGCCGCCGTGGGTCGCGTCGAAGACGACCGGGGTGCTCCACGCGGAGCCGTCGTACGTCTGGACCGAGTCGCCGCCGCCGACTGCGTAGCAGTCCAGTCCTGCCGGGCAGGAGATGGCCGTCAGCACACTGCCAGCCTGCGTCTCGGCCCCCCAGGTCCCACCGGAGAGGGTCACCGACGAGGCGAAGTTGTCGGTCGCCACGCAGTACGTGGTGCTCGAGCACGAGACCGAGTTGAAGCCGTTGACGTCGGAGTAGTTGGCCGCCGACTTCCAGGTCGTCCCGTTGTACGTCTGGACCCCGCCTCCCGTGTCGACCGCGGCGCAGAAGTGGGTGGTCGGGCACGACACCGACGTCACCTGGTAGCCGGGGTAGTAGGTCCCTGCAGACCAGACGGTCCCGTCGAACACGTATGAGTTGCCCGGGTTGTCGACTGCGAGGCACTACGTGGTCGAGACGCAGGCAACGGTGTTGACCGCGAAGCCGTTCTGGCCTACCCGCAAAGGCTGGCTCCAGGCGGAACCGTTGAAGGTGACGCTGTTGCCGACGGTGTCGACAGCCACGCAGAAGGTGGCCGACCGGCAGGAGAGCCCGTCGACGTAGCCGCCAGCGGTGTCCGCCGGCGCGGGTGCGGACCAGTGCGCCCCGTCGTACGTCACTGCGTTGCCGACCTCGTCGATCGCGGCGCAAAAGGTCGTCGACGGGCAGGAGAGCACGTCGAGCCCGTGACCAGGGTCGACGAGCACGGGCTTCGACCAGGTGCCGGCGGTCGAGACGAGCGCGTGACCGGTGATGTCCCCGGCGACGCAGGCGGACGCGGTGGGGCACGAGATGACGAACGCCTGTCCGGTGATCGGGTCGACGGGAACCGGCGCGCCCCAGGTCGGGGTGGTTGGGACCGCGTCGAGGACGTACCCCTGCACGTCGGCAACCAGAGCGGTCCGCCCGTGGGCACCGTTGTAGAGGTCGACCTTCCCATCGGCGCCCACCGGCACAAGCACAAGGTCGGCCGTCGTCTCGCCGGTGGCGAAGCTGACGTTCGAGGTCACCGGGCGCGGGCTGCCGTCCGCGAACGCGGTGACGTACCCAGGTCCGGGCGGGGTGACGGCGGTCACCGTGAGGGCTACCGCCGCGACGCCGGTCGCCGGGACGCCGCCGCGACCGGTGACCTGCAGCGCGACAGTGCCGCCCGCACCAGGGCTCACGACGGGGCCCGCGCGGGTGTCGAGCGCCCTGGTCGGAGGCAGCGCCGCGTACGCGCCGACCGCGGTGACGCTGCCGCCCACGAAGTACCCAGCGACGTCAGCGACGAGCCCGGTCTGCGCGGACGACCCGTCGTAGAGGTCGATCGCTCCGGCGCTCCCGAGCTCGACGATCACCAGGCTCGCAACGGTCCGGCCGGCGACGAACGACACTGCGGAGGCCAGCGGACGTGCGGTCCCGTCCGGGTACACGGTCAGGTAGCCGGAGGTGAGCGGCGCGACGGCGGTGACGTTCAGCGCCACGGCCGACACGCCAGTGGCCGGAATCCCCGCGCTCCCCGTCAGCGGCAGCACCAGCGTCCCGTGGGCTGCGAGTGTGATCCCGCCGAGCCCTGTCCGGGTGTCAAGGACCCGGTGCGCAGCGACAGCCTGGAACGCCCCCGGGACCACGGGTGGCCCGCTGAGGTAGTAGCCGGACACGTCCGCGAGCAGGTTGGTGGTCGTCGACGATCCGTTGGTCAGGTCGACGATCCCGCCGGCGCCGACCGGGACGACGACGAGGTTGGCGACCGTCTGTCCCGCACTGAAGTTCAGGTTCGAGGCGGTGGGTCGCGGGGTGCCAGCGGCGTACGCCACGACGTAGCCGGCCGCCTTCGGAACCACGGCCGTCACGGTGAGCACGACTGCCGCGACGCCGATCCACGGGACGCCGCCACGACCGCTGACCACCAGCGCCACGGTGCCTCCGGCGCCGGGCGCGGACCCTCCGTTGCCGGTCCGAGTGTCCAGCAGTCGCACCGGGGTCAACGCGGCGAAGGTGCCCCCCTGGGACGCAGCGAGCCGCGGGCTGGCCAGTGCCGTGACAGGCGACGCACCCACCAGCGAGCCGACCAGGGTGGCGGCCACGAGCAGTCCGGTCACGAGACGACGCACGAATCCCCCAAGTGTCACCGAGCGCCTGGTCGCGCCCGCCAGAGGCGATCGTGGCAGGTCGGGCACGAGAGCCGAGGCTTCTCCGGAGATCTCGGTCCGGACGTGGTCAGCGGCGGTCGAGGTCCGGATGGACGTCAAGGCCCAGCAACCCGGCGAGCACGAGCGCCTGGTCGACGTCGATGACCGTGCCCACGAGCTTGGTGCTCCAAGGGTCCACCGCAGAGATGTCGCTCCCGCGCAGGTCGGCGCCGGACAGGTCGGCGTCCCGCATGGCGGCCCCCGACAGGTCGACCCGGTGCAGTCTCGCGCCCTGGCAACGGGCGCCGGTGAGGTCGGCCTCGCGCATCCGTAGGTCGGTGATTGCTGCGCTGCGCAGGTCAGCGCCCGAGAGTCCGACGTACGACCAGTCTCCGCCGGTGACCTTCAGCAGGTCGAAGGTGCAGCGGTCGAAGATGCTGCCGACGAGCTTGCACCGTACGAAGGAAGCGTTGAAGAACGAGCACCCGGTGAAGGTGCAGTTGAGGAAGGCGGCGTCGGTGTGAGTCGAGGCGTTGAAGCGACAGTCGCGGAAGGTGCACTCGGTGAACACCGCGCCGGCGCTGGACGACTCGGTGAGGTCGATGTCGATGAACGACACCTGGGTGAACTCCCCGGACACGTCGCGCCCGTCCCAGTCCTCCCCCCGCACCGTGCCCCCCGTGCCCCCCGTGCCCCCCGTGCC
>JANYIP010000187.1 GCA_025361995.1 Streptomycetales bacterium
CAAAACCAACATGATCAACTCCCAGCTGGAAGCGCCAACCACCGCCGTCTCCCACGGCGCGCCCACATTCTGCGACACACGAACTGGGATTCGCAAGGGACTCTGCGGACTACTGGTCGGGAGGGCGAACGAGCGCTACGACTGCCGCTGCGTCCGGCAGTCGCCGAGCGCTCAACCCTGGGCTCTTATGGCTCGAGCGTGAATATCGTGTCGAAGCCGACGATGGCCAGCAGCTTGACTACCGCGGGGGGTGTAGCAGTGAGGGTCACGTTGCCACCTCGCTCAAGGGCGGTGCTCCTGAGACTGGCCAACAGGCCTAGTCCGGTGGAGTCCATGAAGGTGACGGCGCTGAGGTCAACGCGTGCGCACGGGCAGTCGCTGGTCCGGAAGCGGTTGAGGATCACGTGGAGCTCGTCGGCCCGGTTCATGTCGATTTCACCGTGCAGGGCGGCTTCGAACACCGCTGGTGAGTCCATGACGCGCAGCCTAGCGACGAGGCCGCGTCCAGGTGGTACGGCACCGCGGGTTCGGGTTGAGCGGGCCAGCATCGGGTAGGGGTCTGGTGTCCCCGCGGTTGGGCTGTTCACGAGGGGGTCTGGCATGGATCAGCGTGAACGGACCTTCCCGACCGAGAGCGCATCAGTGGGTGCGGCCCGCCGCTGGGTCACCCAGCTGGTCGACTGCTCCGATGCACCGCGGTACGCGCACACGGTGGGCCTGCTGGTCAGCGAGCTAGCCAGCAACGTGGTGCGTCACACCGGATCCAAGTCGTTCAGCGTCAAAGTCACGCTGGGGGAACGGGTGTGGGTATCGGTGGGCGACTCCAACCCCAGCCTCGGCCACGGCATGCAACCCCCGACCCACGACGATGTCCGGGGCCGGGGACTCCCGATCGTGGATGCGCTCGCGGACCGGTGGGGCGTGGAGACCCTGGGTGAGGGGAAGCACGTGTGGTTCGAGGTGTCTGACGACTCCTAGGCGAAGCGGGCTCTACAGACCCGATGAACCGACCCAAGTCGAACCGCGGACCCGCCCGAACGACGATGACTCACCCAGGCCGTTCCCGTCGCGTCCGGGCCCACCGTCTCGGGACACCGGCTCGTCATGCATAGATTGGTTTGTTGAGGAATGCTGACGACGGGACCAGCGGCGCGCGAGCATCTGAACCCGGCGGCGAGTCGCGCTAGTGCATCGGCACTAGTCCTGGAAGGGTGCAGGGAGGGGAGTTTCCGCGCGGTCCCCCGACCTGCGGCGGGAACTCCGCCGGTGTGACCCCCCGCCATCGGTCGAGGCTGATGTTCTTTGCCCGCCGACTACCGGGGTGACCGGACAATCGGCGGGCGAGCCCCCGCTCTATGCCGCCAGCAGGGCGGGGGCCCGCGTGTTGCCCACGCATTCGTGGTGTACGAGCTAGGGCTGGACCGGGAACATCTTCTCCAGCCCCACCGCGCGCAGGATCCGGAGCAGGGGCTCCGAAGGTCGGACTAGGACGACCTCGCCTCCGCGGGCGCGTGCCAGGACGTGGATTTGGACGAGCGCACCAAGACCGCTGGAATCGATGAACGCCGCCCCGGCGAAGTCGATGTGAGCCGTAGGGGCGGTGCTGGTGTCGAAGGCTCGCACGACTGCATCGAGTTCGGCTTTGCGGTCGAGGTCGATCTCACCGGTCAGTGCAGCGGTGAAGACCCGCGGGTCGACAGCCGAGGAGGTCCGGCTGCCGGGCGTCGCGCCGATCGTTGTCATCGTCACTCCCGATTCCAGGGCCAGTCCATGCCGTGCTCCACGGCCGCGAGGCGATTGTGTGACCGCCCGGCCAAGCTCCGCAAGAGTGCCCGCTGGGGCACCTATGGTGGTGAGGGTGGGAGCGCACGCCCAGGGGCGCGGCGGCCGAGGCCTGGAGGGTCGATCGATGGTCAAAAGTCTGTGGGCGTCGGTTCAGGGCGACCCCGTGTTCATGCGGCGGGTCAACGGCTGGCTGACGATGTTCTGGCTGGCGATGATCCCGATCTCGCTGGTCACCGGCTGGGTGAAGTCCGTGGTGTACGTCTCCGCCTTGAGCTTGTGGGCGTTGGTGTCGGGCCACTGGTCGGCGTGGCAGGCCGCCCGGGTCGAGGTCACCCAGGAAGCCGAGGCCAGGAAGCGGGAAAAGGAAGACCTCGCTGGCGACGTCGTCACCAAGCTGGTCGAACAGACCAACGTCGAGCCGGCCTAGGAACGGAGCCTCGGCACGTTGGTTAGCACTCCTCCACGTGGGTATCAGCACCCCACGCCAACCACACGAGGAGCGACCATGAGCGTGGACGACGATCTTGCGCAGGCCGAGAAGTACCCCGACGGGGACCTGCTAGCGATCTTGTACCGGCAGCATGCCGACATCGCCGAGGCACTGGACCGGGTCACCCACAGCACAGGTGACGAGCGCAGCGCCAACTTCACCGCCGTCACCGCGTTCATGAAGAAGCACGAAACCGCCGAGCAGCAGGTGGTACGCCCGATCATCGAGGAGACCGACCGGGGCGAAGAGGCCGACGCGCGTAACGCCGAGGAGCAGCAGGCCGACCAGGCGATCGCCGCCCTCTCGGCCTTGGACATGGACAGCTTCGAGTTCGACGCCCAGTTCGACCAACTCAAAGCGGCCGTCGCCGCCCACGCCGAAGCCGAGGAGCACAACGAGTTCCCCGTGATCGAGAGCTCGCGCACCGTCGAGCAGCGCACTGAGCTCGGGCGCCAATTCCTGCAAGCCCAGGCCGAGTAGGGCCACTGGCTCCCGCTGCTCTAGGTCTTTCGCGGGGAACCCCCGCTGTCCTCTCGCCAAGGCAGCGGGGGTTCGTGCTGTCCGGTGTCGGCCTGGAAACCGCACATAGCGGCACCTATGGGCGGCGCACAAGAAGCCACTGGAACGATGACTGGACGTCGGGTTCCTGCATGGTCACGATCTCATCGAGGATGATCTCGAAGCCTGCCCCTCGCAGCATCTCCCGGTTGACGTCGGGTCCGTAGCTGCTGAAATACATCGGCACTCCGATGTAATCGTCTTGCACCCCATCGGTTTCGCC
>JANYIP010000224.1 GCA_025361995.1 Streptomycetales bacterium
TGCGTACCTTCCGGCTGGACGACCTCGATGCGTACGCCGCCCTGAACGCGCACCCCGAAGTCGTGCGCTACCTCGGCGGCGAACCGCTGTCCCGGCAGCACTCGGACGAGATCGCGGAGTGGGCGCAGGAGTGCTTCGAGACGGAGCGGATCGGGCTGCTCGCGATCGAGCGACGCAGTGACGGGGCCTTCCTGGGGATGTGCGGCGTGCACCACCAGGAGTCCTACCCGGACGACCTCGAGGTGGCGTGGCGGCTCGCCTTCGAGCACTGGGGCCACGGGTACGCGACCGAGGCAGCCGCTGCCTGGCTCGACTATGCCTTCGGCACCCTGAGCGCCCAGCGCGTCATCTCGATGACGGACGTCGCCCCGCCCAACGAACGCAGCCTCGCGGTCATGCGCAGGCTCGGGATGACGTACGACCACGAGGCGGAAGTGACTGACGACGGCCTGACCTTCCCGGTCGTCGTCTACTCGATCACTCCCGAGCAGTGGTCAGCGCGCACCTCGCTGTCCTGAGCGGCCGCACGAGCTAGTGCGGACCTTGCTTGTACGCGACGTCACCCGCATCGAGGGCGTCCTTGACTCGGACCCTGAGCTCGCGCGCCACCTCGTTCTGGCGCAACGGCTGGGTACGCAGCTGCACTCGCAGCAGGACCGCGTCGGGCGTCATCGACTCGACCGAGCAAGTGGCCGGTACGGCCAGGATGTCGCCCTGCCATGCGGGGTCCTCGGCGAGCGCCTCGGCGGTGCCGCGCAGCATCTCGCGTACCCGTTCGAGGTCCTCGCTGTAGGCGACCGGCACCTCGACGTTGGCCACCGCCCAGCCCTGCGACTTGTTGCCGATGCGCTGGATCGAGCCGTTGGGGATGTACCACAGGACGCCGTTCTCGTCCCTGAGCTTGGTGACGCGCAGGCCGACGTCCTCGACCGTGCCGGTGGCCTGCCCGGTGTCGACCACGTCTCCGACGCCGTACTGGTCCTCGAAGATCATGAAGACGCCGGTCAGGAAGTCCCGGATCAGGCTCTGCGCACCGAAGCCGACCGCGATGCCGACGACGCCGGCGCTGGCGATGACCGGGGTGACGTCGAGGCCGACGAGCTCGAGCACGACGATCGTGGCGACGGCGAAGATGATGAACGTCGCGATGCTGCCCAGCAGGGCGCCGACAGTGCGCGCCCGGGCGGCGGTGCGCTCGGCGATCACCTCAGCGGTCTCGTCGTGCAGCGACTCCTGCGAGCCGTGAGCCGCCCTGGCGCGAGCCAGGCGCCGGGCGAAGGCGTTGTCGGAGAAGGTCGAGACGGTGCGCCCGATGATCCGGCGGACCAGCCAACGGATCAGGAAGGCGAGGACCACGGTCCCGGCGATCGTGCCGGCGACGGCGAACGGGTCGTCCAGGGCCCAGGTGTGCAGGCTCGCGAGCGGTGTCCCTGCCGTCATGAGGTGCAGCCTATGAGTCTGCCGCCAGGTCGAGCCCGGTCCACGCCGCGGTGAACCCGAGGGAGTCCACGGACAGCTCGATGGAACGGGTCACCGAGCGGGCGCCGTGGCCGACGTCCGCCTCCCGCCGGATCAGGACAGGCCGGGTCGACGTGGTCGAGTGCTGCAGCGCGGCGCACATCTTGCGGGCATGCATCGGGTCCACCCGGGTGTCACCGTCGAAGACGGTGAAGAGCACCGCGGGGTACGCCTCCGGCCGCTCGGCCCCGTGGTAGGGCGAGTACGACAGCAGCCAGCCGAGCTGCTCGGGGTCGGCCGCGCTGCCGTACTCGACGTTCCAGGTGGCGCCGAGCCCGAACTGCTCGAAGCGCACCATGTCCAGCAGCGGCGCCGAGCAGACCACGGCGGCATAGAGGTCGGGGCGCTGCACCAGCGCGGCACCCACGAGCAGGCCGCCGTTGGAACCGCCGGAGATGCCGAGCTGCGCCGAGGTGGTGTAGCCGGCGTCGATGAGCCACTGGGCAGCGGCGTGGAAGTCGTCGAAGACGTTCTGCTTGTGCTCCAGCATCCCTTCCCGGTGCCACTCCTCGCCCTCCTCGCCGCCACCGCGGAGCCCGGCGATGACGTACACCCCGCCCGCCTCGATCCAGGCCAGCACGGTCGCGGAGTACGCCGGGGTCAGCGGCAGCCCGAAGCCGCCGTACCCGTACAAGATGGTGGGCCGCGGCCGGTCGGGCTGCTCCGCGTCGACACCGTCCGCACCGCGGGACATGACGAACATCCGCACGACGGTGCCGTCGGCGGACGGGTACGCGACCTGCCGGGTGTGTATCGGCGGGACCTCGACGGTGCCGGGGGCGCTGGCCCACAGGGTGGTGGTGGCGGTGCGGGCGTCGTAGTGCTGCACGCAGGAAGGCGTGGTGTGGTCGGTGTAGCCGAACCAGGCCTCGTGGCCGCCCTCGGGCCGCTCGACGATGCCGCCGATCGAGCCGAGGCCGGGCAGTGGCACCTCCCCGATCCGCTCACCGGTCGCCAGGTCATGCACAGACAGCTCGGACACCGCGTGCCGGGTCCAGCCGGCCAGGATGACCGGTCGCTCGAGCTCGGGCCCGTCGAGGATGGCGAATCCGTCGAGCACGGCGATCGGGTCCTCGGGCAGCAGGTCGCGCCAGTGCTCGACGGTCGGTGCGTCGGGGGTGGTCACGCAGACCCGGCCGCGCGGGGCGTCGAGGTCGGTGAAGACGTACAGGGTGCCGTCGCGACCGACCTCGAGGCCGGTCTGGGCGTCGACGTCGATCTGCACCGGACGCAGGTCGGGTGACTCCAGCGGCCCGGCGGTCAGGTCGGCGAGCCAGAGGTCGTTGCGGGGCGCAGTGCCTTCGGAGGCCGTCACGGTCATCCAGCGGCCGTCCCGGGACACCGAGACCCCGAAGTACTCGGTCGCCTTGCGGCCCTCGCCGAACACCATGACGTCGTCCGCGGGGTCGGTCCCCAGCCGGTGCAGCCACACCCGGCGGTGGAACTGCTCCTCGCCGGCCGGTACGAGCTCAGGGGGCAACCGGCGTACGTAGTAGTAGGACTCGGCGCCCGGCATCCAGGCGATGGGGGAATAGCGGGCCCGGTCGATCGGGCCGTCCAGGATCTCGCCGGTGACGACGTCCATGACCCGGACGACCGACTCCTCGGTCCCGCCCTCGGAGACCTGGTACGCCAGCAGGTGGCCCTCCTTGGTGGGCTGCCAGGAGTCCAGCGTGGTCAGGCCCGACTCGT
>JANYIP010000299.1 GCA_025361995.1 Streptomycetales bacterium
CGCTCGGTCGCCGTCCGGCAGCCGACCTCCCGCTGATCGAGTACGTCGAGTTCGCCACCGAGCCCGCTGCCGTCGCCGCGGTCGACGCCGGCGGCATCGACCTGCTGGTGCTCGACGGCGAAGCCACCCCGGCGGGCGGCATGGGCATCTGCCGCCAGCTCAAGGACGAGATCTACCGCTGCCCCCCGATCCTCGTGCTGGTCGGCCGCCCGCAGGACGCCTGGCTGGCGACCTGGTCGCGGGCCGACGCAGTGGTCGCGCACCCGCTCGACCCGATCGTGCTCGCGCAGACGGCGGCCGGTCTGCTGGCGACGCGCGTCGCGGCGCCGACCGGCGCCTGACGCTCGGCCTCCTGCCGTGACCGAGTCCAGCGTGCCCCTCGAGCGCGCGTGGCCGCACCTGCTGGCCGCGCTGCTTCGCGAGGAGCAGTTGACCGCCGACGACACCGCGTGGGCGATGGGCGAGATCATGGCCGGCGCGGCCACCCCAGCCCAGATCGCCGGCTTCGTCATCGCGCTGCGGGCCAAGGGCGAGACCTCGGCCGAGATGGACGGCATGGTCCGGGCGATGCTCGCCCACGCCCACCGGATCGAGGTCCCCGGCCCCATCGTCGACGTCGTGGGGACCGGCGGTGACCGCGCCCACACTGTCAACATCTCCACGATGGCCGCGCTGGTCGTGGCCGGTACCGGGGCGCGGGTGGTCAAGCACGGCAACCGGGCCGCGTCGTCCACCTGCGGCGCCGCCGACGTGCTCGAGGAGCTCGGCGTCAACCTCACGCTGACCCCAGCCGAGGTCGCGCAGGTCGCCGTCGAGGTGGGCATCACGTTCTGCTTCGCCCAGGTCTTCCACCCGGCGATGCGCCATGCCGGGCCGACCCGGCGCGAGCTGGGCGTGCCGACCGCCTTCAACTTCCTCGGGCCGCTCACCAACCCGGCGCAGCCGGGTGCGCAGGCGATCGGCTGTGCGGATCCGCGGATGGCCGGGGTGATGGCGGAGGTCTTCGCCGGTCGTGGCGTGTCGGCCGTGGTGGTCCGCGGCGACGACGGGCTGGACGAGCTGACGACGGCGACGACGTCCCGGGTGTGGCGGGTGCTGGACGGGACAGTGACGCACGAGGTGGTTGACCCGTCGCGGTTCGGCATCGCGCCGTCGGGGGCGCAGGCGCTCCGCGGCGGTGACGCGGCGTTCAACGCGGCGGCCGTACGTACCTTGCTGGCGGGTCAGCCTGGTCCGGTGCGCGACGCGGTGCTGCTCAACGCGGCTGCAGCGCTGGTCGCGGTGGCGGCCGACGACGCCCCGCTGGACGAAGGGCTCGCAGCGGGTCTGGTCGTGGCGGCTGAAGCCGTCGACTCGGGCGCCGCTGCTGACGTGCTGGACCGCTGGGTCGCCGCCACCCGTACTCGTTGATCATGGACTTGTGGCCCCTCAGTCCCCGTTGATCATGGAGTAGTTGCCGCATTCTCTTGATCAACTTGGGCAACATGTCCATGATCAACGAAAGCCGGCGGGCGGGGGCGGGCGAGGTCAGCGGACCCGGCCGCGACGCCAGCTCTCGCGGATGACCCACAGCGGCAGGATCAGCACGGGGATCGACCCGACGAGGGTGATGATGCCGCCGCCACTCATGAACCAGATGAAGGCGATGGGCAGCGCGGCCAGGAGCGTCAGGACGATCCGGCCGGTCCAGCCGAAGGACATCGGTCCGGACTGGGTACGCGAGAACACCCGCTGGTCGTTGCGCTGCGTCGGCGGCGGCGCCGAGGTGAGGAAGCCGTTGGGGCCCACGACTTGATCGGCGGCGGGCGCACCGGGTGTCCCGGGGGCTCCGACGGCGGCCGCGACCGGGGTGTGGCACAGGCTGCACGCCAGCGCACCGCGCACCAAGGTGGCGCCGCAGACACACCGCGAATCGGTCATACCTCGATGGTCGACGTACGAGCGGCCCGACTTGACTCAGACGCCGTCCTCGAGCCCGAGGGAGAACGCCGCCTCGAGGTCGTGCCGGCTGTACGCCTGGAAGGCGATGTGCGTCTGGGTGGCGAGGACGCCAGGAACCTTGTTGAGGGTGCCGGCGATGACGACAGCGAGCTCGTCGTGCTCGCGTACCCGGACCATGGCGATGAGGTCGGCGTCCCCGGTGACCGAGTAGACCTCGCTGACGCCGGGGATCTCCGCGATCGCCTGGGCGACCTCGGGGATCCGGTCGACCTCGGTGTTGACGAGCACGATGGCGGTGATCACTCCTCGATCCTACGGGCCCGGCCGACCTGCGGGCCGGTCACCGTACGGGCCGCAGCCGGCGTCGGTCGGTGTCGGGCAGCTGACCCGGCGAGGCGGCGCCCGAGGCGCTGGCGTAGCGCTCCCTCAAGGCCGCCGAGCTCGCGACCGGGGACGTCCAGGTGCCGTCGAGGGCGACCACGCGGGTGCCGGGCTGGTCGAGCCAGCGCAGGACGACCTCGGTCTCGGCCACGGACGCGGCCGGGGTCGGTCCAGGCCCGCCGCCGACGCGCTCAGCCGTCGCGACCAGTGCGTCCACGTACGGCAGCGGCGCGAGGCCGCGCGGGACGACATCGGTGCCGGCGAGGCGACCGTGCCGGACGACGGCGAGCTCCCAGCCGAGATCGTTGGAACGGCGGGCTGCGACGAGCTCGGGCACCGCCGAGAGCCCGCCGACCCGGTGCATCCGTGCGGCCGTGAGGACGAGGGCGGTGAGCCTGTCACGGTGGGCGGCGGCGTCCTCGTATCGCTGAGCGCCGGACAGCTCGTCGATGCGCCGTTCGAGCCGGCTGAGCAGCTCGCGGCTGCTGCCGGCCATCGCCGCGCGCACGGCATCGACGTGCACGGCGTACGCCTCGATCGTCTCGTGGCCCTCGCAGGGAGCACCGCAGCGGCCCATGCCGAAGAGGGCGCAAGCGCTCCCGGAGCCGATCTGGGCGAGCCGTGACGTGCACTGCCGCAGCGGCACCGCCTCGTGGATCGCGGTCTGCGCGGCCTCGGCGGTGCGGCGTGATCCGAACGGCCCGAGGTAGGCAGCGCCGTCGTCCTTCAGCGCCCGCACGAGCGACAGCCGCGGAAACGGCTCCACAGTCAGCTTGAGCCACAGCACCCGCTCGGGGAACCGGGACCGCCGGTTGTAGCGCGGCTTGTGCTCGGCGATCAGCCGCAGCTCGCGGACCTCGGCCTCGAGCAGAGTCGGGCAGGGGACCGGGCGGACCCGCTCGGCGAGGCGGACCATCTCGCCCATCCGGGTGCGCATCTCACTGGCCGTGAAGTACGACCGCACCCGGGTCTTGAGGTCCTTGGACTTCCCGACGTAGAGCACCCTGCCCTGGCCGTCCTCGAACAGGTAGACGCCCGGTCCGCGCGGGACGCCCTCGGCGAGGTGACGCTTGCGCCGCTGCTCGGGGGACACCCGGGAGGAGTACGTCGTGAGCTCCTCCAAGGTGTCCACGCCCTGCGTGCCCACCCGCTCGATCAGCCCGTGCAACACGTCGACGGTGGCCCTGGCGTCCTCCAGTGCGCGGTGGTTCGGCGTGGTCGTCGACCGGAACAGCCGGGCCAGCGTGCCGAGCTTGCAGTCAGGCGCCTCGTCGCGCAGCACGACCTGCCGCGCCAGCCGCGCGGTGTCGAGGACGCCGAAGGTCGGCCACTCGTGCCCTGTCCGGACGGCCGCGGCGCGCAGGAACCCGATGTCGAACGGGGCGTTGTGTGCGACCAGCACGGCGCCGCGAGCGAACTCCAGGAAGCGCGGCAGGGCCGAGGAGATCGTCGGGGAGGCGGCGACCATCGTGTCGGTGATCCCGGTCAGCACCTGGATGAACGGCGGGATGGTGGACCCTGGGTTGACCAGTGTCTGGAACTCCCCGAGCACCTGGCCACCGGCGACCTTGACAGCGCCGATCTCGGTGATCCCGCAGTCGGCCGGCGATCCACCGGTGGTCTCGAGGTCGACGACGACGAACACGACATCGCGCAGCGGGGTGCCGAGCTCGTCGAAGCTTCCCTGGTGAGCGAAGGGGGCAGCAAGCGGGGCCGACGACGTCATGACCGTGACGCTAGGCAACGC
The DNA here is from genome assembly GCA_025361995.1 of Streptomycetales bacterium. Taxonomy (GTDB): domain Bacteria; phylum Actinomycetota; class Actinomycetes; order Prado026; family Prado026; genus JANYIP01. Next base: position 4,070 of record JANYIP010000299.1, read on the forward strand.
CACCGACAGGGCGGGGGAGGCGCTCCGTCGCATGAGCGCCCACCCCCGCCCGTCGCGCCCGCCTGGGACTTGACGTCTCAGACGGGGACCGGCGGCCGCCCCCTCAGACGGCCGCCAGCCCACGTAGAGCCAACGAGGCACCCACCACCAGCACTGCCGATGCGGTGATCAGGGGCAGGACAGTCGCCGTACGGGTGACCCAGGGGCGGCGGCCGGCCGCGGCCAGCCCACCGAAGCCCCTGGTCGCGCGGTGCGCCAGCAGCCCAGCAGCTGCCAGCGTGATCGCCATCCCGGTGCCGAAGGCGAGTACGAGCAGGACGCCGAACCAGGCCCGCCCGACGGCCGCCGTTCCCAGCAGGACCACGAGGGCGGACGGGCTGGGGACCAGCCCGCCGGCGATGCCGAGAGCGATCAGCCCCCGGCGCCCGCCCGGTGCGCCGACCGGCGCGGCCGGATGCGGGTGCGGGTGCGGGTGCGGATGGGCATGGGGATGCGGATCGTGCTCGTGCTCGTGGTCGTGGTCGGCGGGTTCGGCCAAGAGTAGGGCGGTGGACGCGAGCGCGGCGGAGGGCGTCCTCGCGTGGGCTTGGGTGTGCCCGTGCGGATGCTCGTGCGCGTCCCCCAGGCCATGGTCGTGCGGGTGCGGGTGCGGGTGCGGGTGCGGGTGCGGGTGCTCGTGCCCGCTCTGGCCGCCCTGCTGGTTCAGTCGACGCGTGCGCAGCGCGAAACGTACGAGGGTGATGCCGACCCCGACGACCAGCAGCCCGCTGAACGCCGTCAACCAGGGGTACAGGTTGGCCGGGGTGATCGTGGCGAACGTCCCGACCAGCAGGCCGAGCACCAGCACTCCCACCGTGTGCGTCGCGGTCACCGTCAGGGCGACCTGAGTGGCCGCCCGCAGCGAGCGCTCGGCCCGGCCGGCAAGGTAGAACGCCATGATCGAC
>JANYIP010000363.1 GCA_025361995.1 Streptomycetales bacterium
GGCCTCACCGGCCCCGGACTCCGGGTTGTCCAGACGCATGTGCCAGGGTCGCGCCTCGTCGACCATGAGTCCGAGCAGGGGGAAGTCGGCCAGCCGGTACTGCTCGTCGGACGGGAAGCGCTCGTCCGCCGGGACCAGCGCTCCTACGGTCACGACGATCCGGACGATTCCGTGCTCGCGCTCGAGCTGCCCGAGCGAGACAGTGTCGGCACCGAACGCGAACCGGCCCTCCTCGGCGGCCCGCTCGGCCACCTCTTCGACAGACCGGGTCTCGGCCAGGATCCGAGCCAGCCGGACCAGCCCGGCCAGGCGCTCGTCGGATCCTGTGCTTCCTGTGCCCCCCGGCCCGGCGGGCGTCCCGGCGCCGCTCACTGCTGCGACGCGGCGACGATCGCGCACGCGGTCAGTGCGCGCAGGACGCCGGCCAGCGAGGACACGTCCCCGGAGATGTCGTCGACGAAGACCTCCACGAGCCAACCGTGCTCGTCGCCGTCGCGGCCCCCGGCCATGATCACCGCCGAGTAGCCGGCCGCCTCGAGGATCGCCCGTTCGTGCGAGTCAGCGCCCGCGTCGGCGGCCGACACGATCGTGCCACCGCCGTCGAGCAGAGCTCGGCTGACCGGGTAGTCGGCGAGCGGGAAGGTGGTCATGCCGCCGCCGAGTGCCTCGGGGTCGGCTGTGGACCCGCCGCCGTACCTGATGGCGGAGTAGTTGACGGTGACGAGGAGCTCACGGCTGTCGTCGGTACGCGACACCCACCAGCTGCAGCCGTCCACCAGCCTGGCCACCGCGTCGGCGACCACCTCGAGACGTTCACGGGTTGTGCTCGCGCCACTGTGGTCGAGAGTCGACAAGACGTCCTCCAGCACGTTCTGGTGCGGGTCGGGACGCCGGCGTACCCGCCTCCGGTCGCCGCGCGGCGAAGCGGCCCGGCTGGAGCGCTCGGCCGCGTCGGCGAGCCTGACGGTGGCGTCCAGCGGCAGCCCGCGCCCGGCGACGACCGGGTGCTTGGCCCGGCTGCGCTTGGCCCGAGTCTGGGCGGCGTCGGCGAGCCGGAAGAGTCGCGCCGGGGTGTCGACGATGCCGACCGGGTCCCCGGTGGAGGCCACCCCGCAGGCGATTCCCTCGTCCAGGCTCACGCCGGCTCGGCGGCAGAGCTCCTCGGCCACCCGTACCGCGTCCTCGCTGGTGTGGCCCTCGATGATCACGCAGAACTCGTCGCCCCCGGTCCGTCCGGCGAGGCTGCCCGGGACCAGCCCAGCAGCCGCGGCGAGCAGGCCCGCGAAGTGCACGAGTGCGCGGTCACCCGCCTCGTGGCCACGGTCGTCGTTGATCCGCTTGAGACCGTTGACGTCGACGACGACCAGGCTCACCACAGTCCCGTCGGCGCGATGCCGGTCCATCACGCGGTCCAGCCGGTCGTCGATGGCCCGCCGGTTCGCCAACCCGGTCAGAGCGTCCGTGTAGGCCAGCCGCGCGACCCGCTCGAGGTGCTGGCCCTGGGCGATGCCGGCCGCGACCTGAGCCGACACGGCGAAGCCGTAGTCGATGTCGTCGTGCTCGAACGGCAGCTGGGTGGCATCCCTGGTGACGAACATCTCGCCCCACACGCGGCCTTCCAGGACCAGCGGGACGCTCAGCGAGGAGGCCTTGCCGAGCTCGTTCAGCAGTCGTGACATGACCTCGTCGTGCTCGGTGCTGACGACGTCCGGGGCGACCTGGTGGACGAACCCCTGCCCCTCGGCGAAGAGTGCGATCAGCTGCGGGTAGTCGGTGACCAGGTAGATCTCGTCGGTCGGGGACGGCAGCTCGTGCGGCGCTAGGTCACCGGTGTTGACCAGGACGCGGACATGCGCCTGGTCACGCTCCCAGACAGAGATCGAGAGCGAGGCAGCCTCCAGGGCCAGCCGGGCAGCCTCAGCAGTCAGCCGGACCGCGTCCTCGAACGACGCCGCCCCCGTCGCGGACCTCGCGATCTCGGTGAGGGCGTGCAGTCGCGCGACGGCACGATCCCGCGGTGATGCCACGACCAACCCGGCCGAGGAGCGCGCTTGCCAAGCGGCCACGACCGGTTCGACCCCCCTACTTCTCCGACAAAAGGAAAATTCCCACATTCTCCCTTCGGCCATCTCACGCTATGGCTGGATGCTCCAAGGGGGAAGTCGCTCCAGCTCAATCAGCTCATCCGGGTCAGCGGGGGGCGCAAGGTCACCCGCTACGTCGCTCCAAGAGGTACGGCTCCACCAGTCCCAG
>JANYIP010000318.1 GCA_025361995.1 Streptomycetales bacterium
GAAGCTGCGACAGGGGATGACGGCGGTGTAGCCCTGGCCCGACGCCGGCGCGTAGTAGCCGACGATGTCGGCTACCAGGTCGACCGTCCCCGCGTTGTTGTACAGGCTGATCATGCCTGCTGCACCGATCGGCACGACCGCCAGGTTGGGCACCGGCGCGGTGGAGCTGACATTGAGCGTCGACGCCGTGGGTCGGGCCGCGCCCTTGGCGAAGGCGGTGATGAAGGTGCTGCGAGTGGCGCCGACGGCGGTGAGGTTGATGACCACAGCCGTTGCGTTCACGGGGATCGCGCCGACTCCGGTCACTTTCACGTTGCGTGTCGCGGCCGCCGTCAGCGGGTCGTGAGTCCCGGTCACCGCTGAACCTGCACACGGACTGGCCAGGCCACGGGTGTCGAGGCCACGGCACGGTACGACTGGCGTGTAGCCGGCACCGGTCCCGGCCTCGTAGTACCCGTCGATGTCCCCGAGCAGGTCGATGCTGCCTGCGTTGTTGTACAGGCTGATGGTGCCGTCGTCGCCCACGGGGACCACCGCCAGGTCGGCCACCGGCCCAGCCGAGTTCACGTTCAGCGTTGACGAGCCCGGGCGGGTGATCCCGGTCGGGTACGCGGTGACGAAGGTCGAGCGGGTCGCACCGACAGCGGTGAGGTTGAGGACGACCGCGGTGGCGTCAGCGGGAACGCCGCCGATCCCGGTGACCTTGACGGTCCGTACGCTGCCCGGGCCTGACGGGATGTGCGTGGTGGTGACGGCGGCGCTGGAGCACGGCTGGGCCAGACCACGGGTGTCGAACGCCCGGCACGGCGGCACGGGCGTGTAGCCGTTCGGCGGAAGCGGCGCAGCGTCGTAGAGGAACGCGCTGGATGACGTAGCCGACCCGACGGCGGTGATCACCGTGATCGGGTCGGTCTCGGAGGTTCCTACAGATGGTGTCAGGAAAGACACGTAGGTAGGAGTGGCCACTACAACCGGCACGCTGTGCGAGCCGATCATGACCGACGGGTTCGCGCCGAAATGGCTACCCTCGACGAGGACGATCTGCCCACCGGTCATCGCCCCGTGCGACGGGGAGAAGCTGGTGATCGTCGGCGCCGTGTCGTAGACGAGGCTTGTCTGGGTGGTCGTATCGCCGTTGTCCAGCAGCACCACCGCGTTGGACAGGGTGTGCGCCGGAGCGGTGAACGTGATCGTGGTGTCCGACACCGTCAGATGCGCCGGTACGACGTCGTCGACGGTCACGCTCGAACCGGTGAAGTCGGTCCCGGTGAGGGTGACCGTCGTGCCGCCGCCAAGGACGACGGCACTCGGCGCGACCGCCGTGACGGTCGGTGCGCGGTACGCGAAGACGGTGGGGGCCGCATCGCCCGGGCCGTTGGCCGTCGAGCTGACCTGCACGAAGACAGTCCCGTACGGGAGCCCGGCCGGCACGACGACGTCGAGGGAATTGTCCGGGTTGAGGCTGAACGTTGCCGGCAGCCCGCCGACGGTGACCGCGTCCACGGTGTCCAGCAGGCTGCCGACGACCGTGAGGTGGTCGCCGCCGGTCCGCTTGACGCGGCTGGGAGTCACCGAGGTCGGGTCCGGCGCCGGCGGCACTGCCCAGTTGACCATCGCGCCGGTGTAGCCGAATGTGGCGGCCCACGTCGCGCCGCCGTCGAACGAGACCCGGATCTGGCCGTCGCCCAGCCAGGTGCCGTTCCGGTCGATCTCGCCACCGAGGAAGGTCGCGCCGTCGGCGAACCCGCTGCCGCCACCGCCGCCACCGCCACCGAAGCCGCACGAGGCGCCGCTGCCACCGCCACCGCCGAAGTACCCACCGCCACCGCCGCCACCCGCGCCGCCCGGGTCGATACCCGCGCCGCCGCCCGCCCCACCGACCCCGCTCGTGCCCACTGAGCCAGGCGCCGTCGAGTTGACGCAACCGCTGCTGGTCCCGGCCGAACCCGGGACCACCTGGGTCGCGCCACCGCCACCGCCACCTGCTCCGGCTGCCGCGCTGCTGCTCGCGCCGTCGAAGGCGGACTGGATGCCGCCGCCGCCGCCGTCACCGCCGTTGAGGTTCGTC
>JANYIP010000080.1 GCA_025361995.1 Streptomycetales bacterium
CGGACTCATACTCCGAGGGCCCTTTTCATGTCCGTCGGCCGTCCGTTCAGTGCCCGCGACGCTGGTGCCCCGAGACCCAGGTCCGCCTGACCGTCAGGTCGTCGGACCACCAGACCAGGTCGGCTGCCGCTCCCGGCGCGATCCTGCCGAGGTCCGGTCGCGCGAGCACATCCGCCGGGTTGCGGGTAGCCGCCAGCAGCGCGTGCTCCAGCGCGATGCCGAGGCCGGCGACATTGCGTACCGCCTGGTCGAGGGTCAGCACCGATCCGGCCAGCACTCCGTCCGCCCGCCGGGGCAGCGGGTCGGCCTCGGTGGTCGAGACCTCGACCCCGCCGAGCACGTACGTACCTGCCGGGGCGCCCGCAGCTGCGACCGCGTCAGTGACCAGCACGGTACGGTCCGGAGCCACGCGCAGGACCAGCCGCACGACGTCGGGGTCGACGTGCGCCAGGTCGGCGATGAGACCGAGGTGGAAGCGGTCGTCGACGAGGACGGCAGCAGGCAGGCTCGCGTCCCGGTGGGACAGCGGCCGCATCGCGTTGAACACGTGGGTCACCAGCCGGGCGCCGGTGTCCGCGGCTGCGTGAGCGCACGGCCCGTCGGCGTCGGTGTGGCCGATGCTGACCACGACACCCGCAGCGGTCAGCCGGCGGATCGCCTCGATCGCGTACCGCCGTTCCGGCGCCAGTGTCAGGACGCGAAGGGCCCGCGCCCGGGCTGGACTGCCGAGCAGGATGCCGAGCGAGTCCTCGTCGGGGTCCAGCATGAGCTCCGGGTCGTGGGCGCCGGCGCGAGCGGGTGAGATGAACGGGCCCTCGAGGTGGGCGCCGAGGATCCGAGCGACCGGCTCACCGTGGCGCGCCTGCGCGATCATCGCGGCGCTGGTGCGGTCCAGGCTCTCTGCTAGCTCGGCGACCGGCGCTGTGACGTACGTCGGGACGTAGGCCGTGACCCCAGTGCTCAGCAGTCGGCGCGAGATCTCCTGCCAGTCCTGCGGGGAGGCCGCCGCGAAGTCGATCCCGTAGCAGCCGTTCACCTGGAGGTCGACGAGTCCTGCGGTGAGGAACCCGTCGTCCAGGTGCACGACGGAGGTGGTGTCGGGCGGCGGCGTCGAACCCTCAAGGACCGCAAGTACGCGGCCGTCGCAGACCAGGACGGTCGACGGGCCAGCGAACGCTGAGCCGACGAGCACGCGAGGGACGCAGATCGCGTGCACGCCGAGTACGTCCATGCCCGCAGTCCAGCACCTGAAGCCCGGGTGTCGCGGGACGTTCACAGCCGGCGTAACGCCTGCGGTGGCCGGGTGCCCGGCAAGCCCGTGGTGAAGAGCTGGGAGCCCTGCCTGAGGGTGCGGGTCAGCGGACGCCGAGACTGTAGCGCACGACCTGGTCGAAGCCGATCCGACCGTCAGCGTCGCGGCACCCGTCCAGCGCCTCGTACGCCTTGGCCTGGACCTGCGGGCGGTCGGCCTCGGGGATGGCCTCCCACATGGCACGCTGCCCGACGGACCAGGACCACCGGTACCAGTGCTCGTGGTCGATGAAGCGCACGCTGACCGAGCTCGAGGCTGTCCGTACGTCGACGAACCTCGCCTCGCGCAGGAGCTGCTCGACTCCCCCGTCGGAGGCGAAGGGGTTCGCCGTCCCGGTGATGCGCGGGTCGCGCATGGTCGCCGGAAGGTACGGGGCGAACACCGCGTCCACGGTCCGAAAGCCGCTGGTGTACTCGCCGAACGTGGACACCCCGATGCGCCCGCCGTCGACCAGGAGCTCCCGCCATCGTCGCAGCGCGGGCGCCGGGTCTGGAAGGAAGAACAGCACCAGCGACGAGCCGATCACGTCGTAGGACTCGGCGGGCAGCTGTGGGTCCTGCGCATCCCCGACGAGCACCTGGGCGACGATGCCGGCCTCGCGGGCGACACGGCCAGCCGCCTCGACCATCCGGGGGGAGAGGTCGATGCCGGTGACCGAACCACCGGCTCCCACCGCCAGCCCGAACGGGACGAGGGCGGCGCCGCGTCCGCAGCCGATGTCCAGCACGTGCTCGCCGGGCTGCGGGGACAGCTCGCTCACCAGACCGTCGGCGATCGGTTGGAAGAAGTCCACGCCGACCTGGTCGTAGGTGTCCGCCACCCGGTCGAAGAGCCCGGCGATCCGGTCCTGCTGATCCACTGGCTAGACCACGCCGTAGAGGCGGTCGCCGGCGTCGCCCAGGCCCGGCACGATGTAGCCCTTCTCGTTCAGCTTCTCGTCCAGACCCGCCGTGACGACGGTCACCGCCACGTCCCGGGTGCCGAAGGTCGCCTCGAGCGCGGCGATGCCCTCGGGGGCGGCCAGCAGGCAGATGGCGGTCACGTCGTGCGCACCGCGGGCCAGCAACAGCTCGATGGTCGCGATGAGGGTCCCGCCGGTGGCGAGCATCGGGTCCAGGACGTACACCTGCCGGTCGGAGAGGTCCTCGGGCAGCCGGTCGGCGTACGTGGTGGCCATCAGGGTCTTCTCGTCGCGCACCATCCCCAGGAACCCGACCTCGGCGGTCGGCATCAGCCGCACCATGCCCTCGAGCATGCCGAGACCGGCGCGCAGGATCGGTACGACGAGTGGCCGCGGCTGCGACAGCCTGACCCCCACCGCGGGTGCGACCGGGGTGGTGACCTCGTAGGGCTCGGTCCGTACCTCCCGGGTCGCTTCGTACGCGAGCAGCGTGACGAGCTCCTCGGCCAGCCGGCGGAACGTCGCCGAGTCGGTCCGCTGGTCGCGGAGCGTGGTGAGCTTGTGGGCGATCAGCGGGTGGTCCGCCACGTGGACGCGCATGTCGAGGAGGCTACTGCGTGCGGTGGAGACGTCGCGCACTGTCCTTGACGGGTCGGCGCGTGTCACCATGCGGGCATGGCTGACGGTCGATCGGATGCGACGGCGACCGACTTTGCGGTCGCTGCCTACCGCGAAGACGGCCAGTGGGTGGTCGCCAGCCTGCCTCCCAGCGCGGCCGAAGGTCTCGAGCCGCTGGTGCACGCGCTGCGGCAGCAGCCAGCCGAGGGCGGCGCGATCGGGCTCGTGTCCGTGGCCGAGGACTTCTTCGTGGCGGTACGGGTCTACGGCGAGGACGAGCTCATCCTGCTCTCGGACGTCACCGCAGCCCAGGACTGGCCGCTCGCGCGCGAGGTCCTCGACCGGCTCGAGCTGCCGATGCCGGAGGGCGACGAGCTCGACACGGTCCAGCCGGCCGGCGACCTCACCGCTTTCGCGGACCTCGGGCTGCCGCCGATGGAGGTCGCGATGATCTGCGAGGACCCGGACCTCTACCCCGACGAGATGCTCAGCTCGATCGCGTCTCGGCTGGGGTTCGGCGAGGAGTTCGAGCAGACCCTCGACCAGGTGCTCGGCTAGGCCGCGTACCGCTTCGTGCCTCCCCTGCGCCCCGCCCTGCTCGTTGATCATGGAAGTGGGGCCACTAGTCCATGATCAACGCGATGATCAACGTGATGGAAGGGATGCGGCTCGCGCTCGCTGAGGCCGAGCTGGCCGGTGCCGGCGGGGACGTACCTGTCGGCGCCGTGGTCCTGGACGCGACGGGCACCGTCGTCGGGCGCGGGCACAACCAGCGGGAGGCCCTAGGCGACCCGACCGCGCACGCCGAGGTGGTGGCCATCCGCGCAGCCGCCGCCACGCTGGGCGAGTGGCGGCTGGTCGGGTGCACGCTGGTTGTCACGCTCGAGCCGTGCGTGATGTGCGCGGGTGCGGTCGTCCTGTCACGGGTCGACCGGCTGGTCTTCGGGGCGTACGACGCGAAGGCCGGTGCCGTCGGCTCGCTGTGGGACCTGGTGCGTGACCGCCGCATCAACCACCGGCCCGAGGTCGTCGCCGGGGTGCTCGAGGCCGAGTGCGCTGCCGTGCTGACCAGCTGGTTCGAGGAGCGCCGATGACGAGCGTGTCGACCCCGCCGTGGGTCTCGTCGACGCGGCTGCTCATCTGGGGCGTGCTGCTGACCCTCGTCTCGGTACTGGGCACGGTGGTGTGGTTGATCCTGGTGGTCCGCGCCAACACGTTCCCGATGGTGGACCTGTCGGTCTACCGGGCGGGCGGCCGTGCCGTCGTCGATGGGCGCGACCTCTACACGATGAAGGCGCCCGGCACCGGCCTGCCCTTCACCTACCCGCCTTTTGCCGCGCTGTCCTTCGTACCGCTGGCCGTCATCGGGGTGGGGCTGGGGCAGATCCTCTTCACCGGGGTCACCCTGCTCGCGCTCGCCCGGGTGGTATGGCTCGTTGCCGGCCGTGCGCTCCCCTCGACCCTGGCTCCCTCGACCAGTCGGGCGGTCCACTTCTTCGCCGCGGCGGCACTGGGTGCGCTCGCCCTCGGGCTCGAACCGCTGGCGGCCACGCTCTCCTTCGGGCAGATCAACGTGGTGCTGCTCTGGCTCATCGTCGAAGACCTGCTGGGGGCCGTGCCAGCACGGTGGAGGGGGGTCCTGGTCGGGGTCGCTGCAGGCCTCAAGCTGACCCCGGGGCTGTTCATCGTCTACCTCCTCCTCGTCGGACGGCCGCGAGCCGCGGCGCGCGCCCTCGCCGGGTTGGCGGTCACGGTGGCGCTCGGCTTCGCCGTGCTGCCCGGCGAGTCGTGGCGGTACTGGACCGGGATCGCGTACGACGCGCGCCGGGTCGGCGGGGTGGCCTACGCCGGGAACCAGTCGATCGATGCTGTCCTGATCCGGCTCTCCAGCATCGAGGGTGCCAAGGTGGCCTGGCTGATCGTGGCGCTCGTCGTCACCGTGCTGGCGCTGCTCGTCGCGCGCGCCGCCTCGCGGAGCGGGCGGGAGATGCTCGCCGTGACGGTGGTCGGCGTGACCACTCTGCTGGCGTCGCCGGTCGCCTGGAACCACCACTGGGTCTGGGTGGTGCTGGTCGTCGCGGTGCTGGCGGCGGACCTGCTCGCCGGCGCGGGCGCGCGCGGTTTGACCGCCACGGTCCTTGTGCTGGTCGTGGTCGTGTTCACGTCGCGAATCATCTGGCAGGTCCCCGCCCGCAACGACGTCGAGTACCACTGGCACGGCTGGCAGCTGCTCGCCGGCAATGCGTACGCACTGTGTGGTCTGGTCGTCCTGGGGTACGCAGCGTGGACGGTGCGTCAGGAGTTCTGGCCCCGGCGGCGGGTCCGGTAACCTACTCGGCGGTGGCGTGTCCGAGCGGCCGAAGGAGCACGCCTCGAAAGCGTGTGAGGGGGCAACCCCTCCGTGGGTTCAAATCCCACCGCCACCGCCAAGCGTCGAAGATGTTTCCGCAGGTCACAGACTTTGGTGCTCGACGGATCGGAGGGTCGGCGCAAGGTCGTTCGCGGCCTTCCAGTGATCGATCAAGTCGAGCCGTTGGGCGGTCGAGGGTGACCAGATGAGCATCGGTGAGACGGTCTCAGACAGTCAACAAGCGGACATGCCTGTCCAGTGGGCTGCTCGCGCACCAATTCGGGGGCGCTGGGTGTGGGCTGGCGTCCTTCTTGGAGCCTGGCTTGCTACCCGCATCCTCGTGGGGCTCGCCGCAGGCGAACTGTCGTTCTCCGCGACGCTCTCGGCGAGCCTGGAGGTCGCTGCCTGGACTCTGGCAGCGGGAGCGCTGGCAGCGGCTACAGCCGCCGTTTCGGGACGCCAGCACGCCTGGGTCCTCGGAGCCGGCGCAGCCGTCGCGGCCTCGACCTGGCAACACAGAATCCCGTCTGATCTCTCATCGAGCCTCCTCGCAGCTTGGGCTCCTCGCCCGCTCGGTGAGTCGGTTCCGCCCCTGGGCGCCACTGGGCGCCCTCGACGCTCACGCTGTGGTCGACTAGTTGGGCGGCGCTCGATCTGGCGACGGTTCTCGTCGGTGCATGGCTGCTGAACCAGGCTGCGACATCCATCGAGGTGACCTCGAAGTCGGTGCCCAACAAGCATTTGTTCGCGACGCTGGGAATGCAGTCAGTGATCGCGCTCATGATCGCGCTCATGATCGCCTCGACCAGCGGGTTGGTCGTCGGGACCGCAGCAAACCTCGAAAATGCTACCGGCTTCCTGCTAGACAATGGCCTCGTGCTCGTGCCGAGTCTCCTCCTCGGTGTTGCGGTCGCACGCGGCCAACTCCCACGGATGGCGCTCTGGCTACCAGTTGGGGCGGTGATCCTCGACGCGGTTGCAGGACTGTTCGGAGACAGAGACCCCTGGAGTGGCGTTCAGCGACTAAACGTGCAGCCGGGCCAGATCGACGGGCAGTCCTCAGATACCCGCACCATCCTCTTGCTTGGAGTGATTGCTCTGGTTGCAGCGACAGCTCTCGGAGCGACGACATGGTGCGCATCGACAACGGCATTCATCGAACGACGGGAAGGAGTCGCGCTCGTCGTCGGGTTGCTGGCGAACACGGTAGACGCGCTGGCTACGGGAGTCGGTCTGGCTACCAGGCACGTCGCTGAGGCCAATCCCACCGCCACCGCCCTGTGATGTCTCAGGTCATCGGTGACACCCGGACCCACGAACTGTGGGTTCGGGTGTTTGTCTTTTGGTGGTCTGTTGCTGCTAGTCCATGGGATCCGGCTTCGGCGGGGCGGCCGGCGATCTCACGGACCGAGGAGCGCCGCGGGGATGACGGCGATGCCGTCGGCGCGTCGGTAGGCGAAGCTCCCGGTGGTGATCACCGCGGCGTCGAGCAGGTCGGGACCGATCGTCTGCCGCAGCCAGAGCAGGTGCTTGACGTCCTTGTCCTCGACTGTGGTGGAGAGCTTGACCTCGAGCGCGAGGACGCGCTGGTCTGGGCGCTCCACGATCAGGTCGACCTCATGGTCTCCCCGATGCAGCCGCAGATGGTGGGTACGAGCCTGCGCGGCCCGGGCGTAGACCCGCACGCTCAGCGTCACGAGCGACTCGAAGAGGGCTCCGAGGAACGGCCGATCACCGGTGCTGGGCAGTGCGCCCTGCTCGCCGCTGAGCAGCGCCTGCGCGTCCAGCCCGAGCAGCTGGGCCGCCAGTGCGGGGTCCGAGAGGTGGTGCTTGGGTGCGGCGGCGAGCTCGCGTAGGTGGTTGCGCGTCGGGAGCCACGCCGGCAGTGGGTCGAGGATCCACAGT
>JANYIP010000087.1 GCA_025361995.1 Streptomycetales bacterium
GGCTGCACGGCGGCTCGATCGTCGAGCGCGCCGACGACGACCGCCTCTACAACACGTCTCTGCTCTTCGGGCCCGACGGCGCTCTGGTGGCGACGTACCGCAAGATCCACCTCTTCGGCTTCAGCGGCGGGGAGACGACGGTCCTGACGGCGGGTACGGACGTGGTGACGACGGCCCTCGACGGCCTGACCGTCGCGCTGGCCACCTGCTACGACCTGCGGTTCCCCGAGCTGTTCCGGCTGTTCGCCGACCGCGGCGCCGGGCTCGTGCTGCTGCCCGCGGCGTGGCCGACTCCTCGGGTCGGCCACTGGAGCCTGCTTGCTCAGGCCCGCGCGATCGAGGACCAGACCTACGTGGTCGCGTGCAACGGGTCCGGCGAGCAGAACGGCCTGCGCCTGGGCGGCCGCTCGGCGATCATCGACCCGTGGGGCACGCTGCTGGCCGAGGCCGGTGACGGCGAGGAGCTCCTGGTGGTCGACATCGATCCGGCGCTCGTCGCCAAGACGCGCGCCGACTTCCCCGTCCTGGCCGACCGCAGGCTCTGACCGTGGCCTTCGAGTACGACAACTGCCTCAAGCGGTTCGAGGTGGCACCGCACGGCACCGTCACCGGCCGCCGGTTGTGCACTTCGTGCGACGACCAGCTGCTCGGGCAGACCGCTGCCGCGGTTCTGGGCGGACCGGGTGGCGCAACCGCGGGTGGTCTGGCGACGGCGGGTTGGTACGCCCGCGTCAAGGCGCTTGCCAGGAAGGCCAAGAGCGGCGGCTGAGCGCTGACCTCAGAAGAGGTGGTGCGGCGGACCGTACGTCAGGCAGACACCGGCTGCGGTCGCGGCGACGAAGACGCCGATGAGGATCAGGGCCATCACGCGCAGCCAGGCGGCGTGGGCTCCGGCCATCGCGGGCGGCATGTAGATGGTGGGCAGGAGAGAGTCGCCCCGCAGGCTGAGCCAGTGCGGGTCCACGTCCGCGTCGACCTCTGGATCAGGCACCGAGGCGTACGGGAAGGCCCAGTCGTGGGTGAGGGAGCGGTTGCTGTCCCTGGCGTCGGTTGCCGGCATCTTGCAAGCATCCTTGGGGTCCTTGCGGACCGCAAGCCCTGCTTGCTCGAGGGAAGGCCGACAACCGACGCCAGTGGGTGGGGACTCAGCGGTCTTGCTAGGCGATGCTCTTGAGGTACGCGAGCGTCTTCGGCAGCGCGGTCAGCGGCTGCGAGAAGCCACCGTTGGTCGACGAGAACCAGGCGATGCCCACCGGTGGGTACGACTGCCAGCCGGCAACCATGCCCTTCATGAAGGCCAACGACGCCGCGTCGCCCTTGTTGCCGGTCTCAGGAATTGACCACGGCTTTCCCTTGGATTTCGCGTATGCGATGGCACGCGCTTCATTCGACGTCACGTACGTGTCGAAGCCAAGGATATCTGCCGGGACGTACCAGCTGTTCGGGTCGCCGTGCGGGTGGCGCGGGTCGAGCATGTACGCCTCGTAAATGCTCATCGACTTGACACGCGCATTCGGGTACTTCTTCTCGATGGCGAGAAGCCGGGCCCAGCCGGCGCGGATCTGCGTGGAGTTGTAGTGCGAACGAGGATTGTCCGCCTCGTGGGTCCAGCTCCACTTGATCGTGCGGCCCGACGCGTTCCAGGACTGAAGAACCGTCGCGAACGTGGCATCGTACGCACCGCTGGCCACCTGGGCGGGAGAGGTGTTCCACGAGATCCAGATCTCCATGCCCGCCGGGAAGAAGCGCAGGCTGGAGGAGTTGAAGGTCTGCAGGTTCTGGGCGAAGTAGCGGCCCACCTGAGCGTTGGGGAACATCTTCGTCGCTGCGCTGATGGATGATTGGCTGCTGCCAACGACAGAGAGCCCGATCTTCGTCGAGGTTGCTGCGTCGGCACCCCCCTGGACTGCAAGGAGTGGGGCCGCGCCGAGAAGGGCGAGCACCGCGGCCGTTCCGACGAGACGACGGACAAGGGCGGGAGATTTCGACATAAAAATGGCCTTTCGTTGGCCTCACGGCTGCATCCGGTGTCCCGCCCTGAAACGCCGGTTGCTCAGGTCAATTGAGTTGTCGGGAAGCGACTCATTCTGTGAGCCGAAGCTAACGGTCCGCGATCAAATGCGCTGTTCGTGTGGCTCGCGGACTTGGCAGAAGGTAGGTGCGCCGCATCACGGGAGTCAAGTCGACCTGCCGCTGAGGTGGCCCATGTGACGCATGTGACACGCGAGTGCAAGAATTTACCTGACGACTACCGTGTGCGATTGTGCAGTAACAGTGCGATAACGGTCGTATCTCGTCTCAATTCCGACGATCAAATTGTGCCCGGCGCGGTCGGCCGTTGGCGGGTGCGACACGCGCAGCAGGCGAGGTTGCACAGGGCGACATCTTGATTACTCTCAGCAACATCGGCGCGACGACTGCCTATCCCAACGCTGACGACGGACGGTCCTGCGAGGATGACGAGGTGACGCAGGGTCGGCAGGCGCGGGTTCGCGCCCCAGAGCTGATCGGTCGCGGCGGCTGGCTCAACACCGGCGGTCGCGCGTACTCGATCGCCGATCTGCGCGGCAAGATCGTGCTGCTCGACTTCTGGACCTTCTGCTGCATCAACTGCCTTCACGTGATCGACGAGCTGCGGGCGGTCGAGGAGAAGTACGCCGAGCAGCTGGTGATCGTCGGCGTCCACTCGCCGAAGTTCGTACACGAGGCCGACCACGACGCCGTGGTCGCCGCGGTCGAGCGCTACGACGTGCGCCACCCCGTCCTGGACGATCCGGACCTGGTGACCTGGAACGCCTACGCGGTCCGCGCCTGGCCGACCCTGGCCATGGTCGACCCGCAGGGGTACGTGGTCGCCCAGTTCTCCGGGGAGGGCCACGCCCACGGGATCGACACCCTGGTCGCCGAGCTGATCGCCGTGCACGAGGCCAAGGGGACGTTGCACAGCGGCGACGGCCCCTACCTGCCGCCGGCTCCCGAGTCCTCGACGCTGCGGTTCCCTGCCAAGGTGATCGCCCTGCCCGCGGGCACGCTGCTGGTCGCCGACGCGGGTCACCACAGCCTGGCCGAGCTCGGGCCCGACGGCGAGACCCTCCTGCGGCGCATCGGCAGCGGGCGCCGCGGTCTGGTCGACGGGCCGCCCGACGTCGCCCGGTTCAGCGAGCCAAACGGGCTCTGCCTGCTTCCGCCCGACGCGGCCGCAGAGCTCGGCTACGACGTCGTCGTCGCGGACACCGTCAACCACGTCCTGCGCGGCGTCACCTTGGCCTCCGGTGTGGTCAGGACCCTTGCCGGCACCGGAGAGCAGTGGATGCGCGGCCAGCGGGAGCCGCCCGCGCACGAGGGTCGCGAGGAGGCGCTCTCGTCACCCTGGGACGTGGCCTGGTCGCCCGAGCAGCGGCGGGTCCTCGTGGCGATGGCGGGCATCCACCAGATCTGGGCGTACGACCCGTACGCGGGGACCATCGAGGCGACCGCCGGCACGACGAACGAGGGCCTGCGGGACGGCCCGGCCGATCAGGCCTGGTTCGCCCAGCCGTCCGGCCTCGCGGTGGCCACCGACACCGCAACAGACGCTGAGGGCGAACGCCTCTGGGTCGCCGACTCGGAGACGTCCAGCCTGCGTGCCGTCCGTGCAGGGGTCGTGACGACCCACATCGGCCAAGGCCTCTTCGACTTCGGGCACCGCGACGGGCCGGCGCGGGACGCGATGCTCCAGCACCCGCTCGGTGTGACGCTGCTGCCAGACGGCTCGGTCGCGGTGCTCGACACCTACAACGATGCAGTCCGTCGGTACGACCCGAGGACGCGGGAGGTGACGACGCTCGCGACGGGCCTGTGCGAGCCCTCGGGTGCGGTGCTGGTCGCGTCGGCCGAGGCGGGGCGCCCGGACCTGGTGGTGGTGGAGTCTGCGGCGCACCGGCTGACCCGCTTGCGGCTGCCCGACCAGGCGGTCCGGGTCGAAGCCAGCGCCTACCGGGCCCGGCGCGAAGTGGTGGCCGTGGCCCCCGGGCCGTTCGAGCTCGTCGTGGTCTTCGACCCCCCGCCGGGGCAGAAGCTGGACGACCGGTACGGCCCGGCGACGAGGCTGCTGGTCTCGTCGACGCCGCCGGAGCTGCTGCTGGCCGGGGACGGGAGCGGCCAGGTGCTGTCGCGCGAGCTCACCATCTCCAGCGAGGTGGCCGAAGGTGTGCTGCACGTCGCGGTCTTCGCCGCCTCCTGCGACGACGCGGGTGAGGTCGAGTTCCCGGCCTGCCACGTCCACCAGCAGGACTGGGGCCTGCCCGTGACTGTCACGCCCGGTGGCGCCCGCCGGCTCCCGCTGGTGCTGCGGGGGCTCGATGGCTGACGGACCCGACCGGCTCGGCAGTCGTGGGCGACTCGGCCTCCTCGCCGGGTTCGTCGCTCCCAGCTGAGATCCCGGCTGCTGAGGTCCGGCGGGCGACGTCGGCCGCGACCATCGAGTCCCACTGCGCGTGCCACCAGCGCAGCGGCAGCGCGGCCCAGGGTGCTGCGAACACCCAGGCACCGCCGAGCAGAGCGGCTACC